>JANJTG010000253.1 GCA_024711265.1 Bdellovibrio sp.
ACAAAGAACAAGTTGAAAGTGAAATCGTGGGCTTACTAGGGAGCAACCGCGGAGATAGTATTGAGACCATCCTGGAAAAGTCCTACGACCTTTCAAACGACAGAATTTTGGGCCCTATTGTTATTCCCGATCTCAGTTTGATTGAAGCAACCATAGAAGCTCAAATGCTGAGTGGTTCGAAAGAGAAGGCTTCAGCAGATCTTAAGACAGCTTACGATAAAATCAAAAATAACATTCTTGAAGAGCTTCAAAAAAGTATCAACGCTCAAAATTTCCGACAGGCCGATGCCGTTCTTAAGAGCTGGACGCATACTCGAAATGAAATGTTCCAACGATTGAAGAACAGAAAGGCCGGGGCCCTAGAGCTTGATATCTTTCGAGCGATGGTGGCCGATATAAATGCCAACATAGAAAAGTATTTCGATGTTGATGGCTTCTTTATTGCTGCCCAGATTCCAGTTGATATTAAGAGCTTCGTCGCAAAAGAAGCTAAGGCCGGAAATTTTGCTGATGAAATCAGAATCGCGATGAATAAAAACACTCAAGATCGCCTGGACGCCCAGCAAAAAATCAATCAGATCAACTTTTATATGATGATGCGAGCCTATAATGATCTACTCAGCTTCAACACTAGTTTGGATCGTGAGAACCTGTCCCCCAAGGCACGCAAAGAAATAGAAAAAGGTCTTCTTGCAATGGTAGAATCTGGGTTTCGAATGGGAGCTTCATTTACTCCTGTCGGGAAATTTGTGGATTTCTGTGAGCTAGTAACGGGACGAATGCTTTGTACTCCGAATGGGGAGGAGCTTTCTGATACTGATAGAGCCATCGCTGGTCTTGGAATCTTTATCGGTTCAGGCGCACTGATTCGAAGTGTGACCAAGTCACCAATTATTAAAAACTCAACAGCGGTGTCATTTTTGATGACTGGCTTTAGCAAGCTAATAGAGAACAATAAAGGTTACTTCAAAACGGATAGCGAGAATCTAACTGATCTTGGACGGAGACTAATAAGACTTGTTAATCCGAAAGTCAGTAAGGAAACAGCTCAGGAGATCGTTGCCAGATCCGAGAAGACCCTGTTGGAATATCTTCGTGATTTCAAATCCTTTGTTTTTATGGATCCAGCAGTTCATAATGAGCTCTTGCAGAAGACTCGTAACTATAGATTGCCATCTTGGGATATCAGATACGGATTAATGAAGGGGTCAACATCTTCCGAAAAAACCTTCGTTAGGTTTCTTTCTTCTGAGAAACCTGGCGGAAGCTGGATGGTCCCAGCAGAGATCGTAAAAGGGCTGACTCCAACCGAAATTGCAGAGACCTTGGCATTGGAGGCAATACCAAATAGATATGTGAAGGTCGTTGTTCCAGCTGGCGAAGAACTATTTATGGGTCGTGTTGCACCGAATGCATTTGGCGGTGTCCCCGAGACGGTTCAATATTTTATAGAATCCCCATTATCGAGATACTTTAAAAAGATATACATAATGCAAGACACATTTCGAGGCTTTTGATGAAAGTTATAGCAAATGAGGGTGATTCCTCATTAGAGATTAACGGCAAAACAATAAATTTACCTGCCAGCGTCAGAGAAGGACTAGTTTTCGGCAGCATCTATGTTGTCGTATTGGACGTCAATTATAGCATGAGAAATGTGTTCGCCTTCGATGAAGAAGGAAAACAGATTTGGACGATTGAAGAGCCTGATTTTGAAGTAAAAGAAGGGGGATATGCCCTTGTGAGTGGTCGCAGTGGAAAACTGATCGCTCTTTGCCGGGGCGTTCAATTCTTTATCGATCCAAAAACTGGCAAGATATATGATTCTTACTTTGACAAATAACTATAACGATTTCGCTTGGATATGAAGCAGAGGCTTAGATGAAATACCTTCCGAACATGATATTAAATCTTTTTAGAAGGCCGATCGAAACAAACAACGATCGACCGACAATGGAAGTCGTCGCAAATGAAGGTGACTCTTCTATAACGATTAACGGCAAAACAATAAACTTACCTGCCAAGATCAGGGAAGGACTAGTTTTCGGTAACATCTATGTTGTCGTGTTGGACGTCAAGTATAGCATGAGAAACGTGTTCGCCTTCGATGAAACCGGAAAACAGCTTTGGACCATTGAAGAACCTGATTTTGAAGTAAAGGGCGTGGGCTATGCGTTAGTGGATGGGGATGGTGGCAAGCTGATGGCTCTTTGCCGAGGTGTTCAATTCTTTATCGATCCAAAGACTGGAAAAATATATGATTCTTATTTTGACAAATAACTATAACAAGTTCGCTTGGATCTGAAGCAGAGGTTTAGATGAGGCACCTCTCGAATATAATATTAAAACTTTTTAAAAAACCGACCAAAACAAACGACGATCGATCGACTATGGAAATCGTAGCAATTGAAGGAGACTTTTCAGTAACGATTAACGGCAAGATAATTGAGCTGCCAGCAAGCATTCGTCACAATATCGTTTTTCAGAATATCTTCGTGGTAGTTCTAGATGCATACTACAGTATGAAAAACGTGTTCGCCTTCGA
>JANJTG010000274.1 GCA_024711265.1 Bdellovibrio sp.
AGCCTCAGTTGGTGAATTTGGCGGCGCTGGGTGCTTCCGTGAAGGTGGGACAGGTGGGAGTCGGCAATAAATTTGCCTGTGGTATTAGTCTGTATGGAAAGGTCTTCTGTTTCGGGAAAAATGATGTGGGACAGTTAGGAAATAATTCGACAGTCGACAGTCTGGATCCTGTCTGGATTGATGAGTCGAGCCTTCCGGAAGGCACTCTTTTTAGGCATATCAACGTTGGAGAGGATCATGTTTGCGCAGTGAGTTTCGCTGGAGATCTTTACTGTTGGGGTCTGAATTATGCGGGGCAAGTTGGTGATGGAACAACCACCATGCGCTTGTTTCCGACGGCTGTTGATCGCGCCCTTGTTGCTGCGGATGAGGTTTTTGTAAGAGTGTATGCTGGGGTGTCAGTGACCTGTGCGCTTTCTCAAAAAGGGACTTCTTATTGTTTTGGTGATAATGGCTACTATACGGTGGGGAATGGTTCAGTGGCTGGTGCGTTGAAGCCCACGCCTGTGGATGTTTCAAGTTTACCCGCCAACACCAAATTTAAACAAATGGCCTCGCAGTATTACCGCTCTTGTGGGCTGACGACCGAGGGTGAAATAGCTTGCTGGGGTGAAGAGAGCGACTACCTGAGTGTTTTCCGCGAGCGCAGTCCCACAGAACCCTATGAGATTCCAACCTCCACTTTGCCCACGGGAAGAACTTGGAAAACCGTGTCTTCAGAAGAAAATTTTATGTGTGCGACCAGCAGCGATAACACGGCTTATTGTTGGGGATCCGGTTTAGAGCGCATGGGCGTGGGTGTTGCAACAGCTCTTGAACCGACGCCGGTGGATACCACGGATATGTCAGGGGCTAAAACATTCTCGGGAATTTCGGTCGGAAAAAATGCGACCTGCGGAGTCGCGACCGACGGAGTTCTTTATTGTTGGGGATATGGATACAAGTTGGGTTTGGGAGCTGTCACGGTGATTGCCAAACCCACGGCCGTCTTGACGTCTTCCATGACCGGGGCCACAGGGTTCGCTCAGGTGAGTGTTTCTGAGCGCCATGCCTGCGGCGTTGCCACTGATGGGGTTGGATATTGTTGGGGAGGGTCGACTTCTTCTCCTGGTCTTTATAACGCCGTTTTAGGAAATGGTTCTTCGGCGATCAAAGATAAACCCTTTCCAGTGAGCGTGGGGGCCATACCGGGTTCAAAATTATTTACGAAGATCATAACATCCCCTTTCCATTCCTGTGGTCTGATGACCGATGGGAAGGTTTATTGTTGGGGATCGAAAAGTTGGGCTGGCGGACACAGCTCGACGAATATGGCCTATCTTCCCCAGGCGTTGGACACTTCCTTAATGACGGGAGACACAACATTCACGGACATCTCGGGTCGCTATGAAACGATGTGTGGAACTTCCACCGATGGTGTGGCGTACTGCTGGGGGTACAATTCATATTATCAACTTGGAGCTGGTCTGACGGACAATTCCACAAATTTGAAGGCCGTCCCGGTCGTTGTGTCGGGTGTCAGCAGTCCGCTGGCAGTAGGTTCCATAAATTCCTTTATGTGGGCTTCATGTGGCGTGTTGACGGCAGGTCAGATCTACTGCTGGGGAAATTTCTTTCCTTTCCCCTCTGAAAAACAAGAAATGACTCCTGTGGCGATGAATATGGGGGCAGGACTCAACGGAACCATCGGCGTGCTTGAAGGAAAATACAATCTTCTCACCGTGACCAGCACCGGGCATCTTTACTGCTGGGGATATGACTGCAATATCGGTCTTCCTCGGGTCAAACCCACAATTCAAAAATATACCAATTTTAGGTAGCCCAACGGCGTACCCCCGGGATCAGAGGACTTTGCCGGGGTTGAGGATGTTGTCGGGGTCGAAAAGTTTTTTGATTCCGCGCATGAGTTCTATTTCGGCCTCTGAGCGCGTGTAGTTGAGGAAAGAGCGTTTGGTCAGGCCTACGCCGTGTTCTGCTGAAATGGAGCCTTTGTATTTTTTGACAGCTTCAAAAACCAGAACGTCGACTTGACGACATTCTTTGACGAACTCTTCTTTGCTCATGCCCGCAGGGCGCAGAATGTTGATGTGCAAGTTGCCGTCGCCGATATGGCCGAACCACACCACTTCCCATGTGGGATAGGCTTGAGACAAAACCTTATCTAGATCTTCCATGAAGGGAGGAACTTTGGAAATTGTGACGGCAATGTCGTTTTTGTATGGAGAATATTTAGCTAAAGATTCGGAGATGTCTTCGCGATAGCGCCAGAAAGTCGCGGCTTGTACTTCGGACTGACTAAGAACGCCGTCAATCACCCAAGACTCTTCCATGCAATGACTAAAAACTTCGAGAGCTTTTTCTTCTTCTTGTTCGTTGCGAGTTTCCACTTCGGCCAGAACATAAAAAGGGGCTGCGGTTTCAAGAGGAGCGGGAAGACCGGTATTCTCTAAAACTTTTTTCAGAGCCTTATCTGAAAACATCTCAAATGCCACCAAGCCTGTTTTGGTTTTGAATTGTGCAAAGATTTTCATCACCGCTTCAAGGCCACTCACGGCCATCACCAAAACTTTCATCGGCGGAGGTTGCGGCGCCAGCTTTATCGTCGCTTCAACAATGAAACCCAGAGTCCCCTCAGAACCTATGAACAAATGACGAAGATCGTAGCCCGTGGCATTTTTTACCAGGCCATTATTCAACTCAAGAACCTCGCCAGTGCCTGTTACCACCTTGAGACCTGCAACCCAATCCCGAGTCAGACCGTAGCGCACGACTTTGATACCACCAGCGTTAGTCGCGATCGTGCCGCCCATTTGAGCGGAGCCCGCGGCGGCGAAATCCACGGGATAAAAAAGTTGATTGGCGTGGGCGAACTCTTGCAGGGATTCGGTGACAACACCGGCTTCAATCACCACGGTTTGGTCCACGGGGCTGAATTCTTTGATCTTATTCATTTGATCAAAGGACACGACCACTTCGCCTTGCGTGGCAACGGCAGAGCCGGAAAGACCCGTGCGGCCTCCAGAAGGAATCAAAGCGATGTTGCTTTTACGGGCCCATTTTACGAGGGCCACAACGTCATCAACACTGCGGGGAAAAACAATGGCGGCTGCTTTAACATCAAAATAGGTTGTCCAATCCTTGCCCCAGTACTTGAGACTCTCCTCGTCGGCTTTGATTTGGTCTTTTTTTAAAAAACTTTCAAGTTCGAGGAGCATGGACATATTTTAAGAATCCTATTCTTCGTCAGGGAGAGGTCGATAGTGACCCCTTAAGGTCTTTATTCTAAAGAAGGCGTAAAGAGGACACAAGCCCCAAGCGGCTGTGATCAGACCATAAAGGCCGAAATAGGCCCAAAAAGGGCCGCCCGCGATGGCGTAAGCGGTCAGTCCTACGCCAAAAATGAATCTCAAGATGCGATCCCACAGGGCGACATTACATCTCATGTTACTTCAATAGCTCTTGAAGTTCACCGGATTGATACATTTCCATCATGATATCGCTTCCGCCCACCAACTGTTTGTTGATGTAAAGTTGCGGAATGGTCGGCCAGTTGCCGAAATCTTTAATCCCTTGACGGATTTCTTCATCTTCCAAAACATTCACGTCGTGGAACTGAACTCCCATATCTTGCAAAATTGCACAAGCACGAGCGGAAAAACCGCACATAGGGAATTGTTGTGTTCCTTTCATGAAAAGAACGATTTTGTGTTGATCCAAAAGACTGCTAATTCTTTCGTGAGCTGTTGCCATAGTGAATTTCCTTTTTTATTTAATCTTAGTCTTGATTGAGAGGGCGTGGACTTCGCCAGTTTTTAATTCTGGACCAAAGCAAGCCATCACATGCTGATGCTGCTGAATGCGAGTCATTCCCGCAAAAACAGGGCTTTCAACAAATACTTCATAGTGATCCTGGGTGCCGGTGAGGTCGTAAACTTCGACCTTGCAGTCAGGATAATGCTTCTCTAAACGTTCGATCATTTGTTCTGGTGTCATAGGAGGGGAAATTAACAGAGGCATAACGCTAAGTCCACGACTTGAATGATGCGGTCAGTCGGCGTAAAATGGCCTCATGTTTGGACCTTCCCATCGCTTAATTAAGATATTTTCTCTGGTCTTATTGGCTGTGCTTTTCTATTTTTTTGCGCGGGTCGAGTTCCTGCTATGGAATTGGGGGCTTTTTAAAAACAAGCCCACTTTGGATATTTTGTGGTCCTTTATTGTCGGATTGCGCTTTGATATGGCTGCCGCGTTGAGTGTGGCAGCGCCCTTGCTGCTGCTGGCGTTTGTACCTTGGCCCAAAAGCTGGAACACCTATTGGGCGTCATTAACCTGGGTTCTTTTCTGTATTCTGCAACTGCCTTTTCTTATTCTGAACTTAGTGGACGTCGAGTTTATCAATTTCGTCGGTCGTCGCTTTTCTTATGACAGCCTTTTTGTCGTCAACGAAGTTCCGGGAAAAGTTTGGAACTTCGTCAGCAGCTATTGGCTGCTCTTTTTGATCAACAGTTTGATTGTGATGTTCTTTGTCTGGAGTGTGCGCCGCTTGATGCAAAAAAATGCGGAGGATCTTGTCTGGCCAGGCGAGGCCAAGACGGGAAGAGTGAAGTTGTGGTTGTCCCACGTCTTCTTGTGTTTTGTCGCCTTGGTGATGGCGGTGATTGGAATTCGGGGCGGATTGCAGGGAAAACCCATCAGCTTCGTGAACGCTAATGTGTTTTCTGCGCCATTACTCAATAATCTGGTTTTGAACTCCACTTTTACTTTCATTAAAAGTTATGGAGCTGAGACCTTGAAGCAGGAAAAGTACTTCGCCAGTAAAGAGGAGATGTTGAAACATCTTAATGGTTCTTTGCAGGGATCTGCCTTGGACGGCCATCGTCCTGCCAAACCCCAGAATGTCGTTTTGATCATTCTTGAAAGCTTCGGTGAGGAATACATCGGGCCTGTCAATGGCAAGACCTACACTCCTTTCCTAGATTCTTTGATGTCGAAGTCTTTGGTCTTTAAAAATGCGTACGCTAATGGGCGCCGTTCTATCGAAGGGGTCGGGGCCATCGTCGCTGGGATCCCGGCTTTGATGAATGAACCGTTTATTTCGTCGCACTTCACGGCCAATTATTTCCTGGGGTTGGGAACCTTGGTGGCACCCCACGGTTATGCAACGAGCTTCTTCCATGGCGGGCATAACGGCACGATGTATTTTGACTCATTCATGCAAAGCGCTGGGATGGAAAAATATTTTGGTTCTCGCGAATACGGCAATTCCGCAGATGACGACGGTGTTTGGGGGATATGGGATGAACCCTTCTTGCAGTGGATGATCGGGCAAGTGGATACCATGCCGCAGCCCTTTATGACGTCGGTGTTTACGCTGTCGTCACATCAACCGTATAAGATTCCGGCTCAATACAAAGAAATGTTTCCCGAGGGACCGATTGAAATCCTGAAGACCATTTCGTACACCGATTTTGCGTTGAAGAAGTTTTTTGAAGAGGCCGAAAAAAAGCCCTGGTTTAAAGACACTTTGTTTGTCATTACAGCCGATCATGCGTCCATGCACTATCGTTCGGAGTGGGAAAACGATATGGGAAGTTACCGGATTCCACTCTTCCTGTATCATCCCTCTTATCAATTCCCTAAAACCGATGTGACCAAAGTGGTGCAACAAGTGGATGTGTTGCCGACAATTTTGGATTTCTTAGGGATTCCCGAAAAAGACAAAAACTATTTGGGCAGTTCTTTATTCATTGACGGGGATAAAGCGGCGGTCAACTTTATTGATGGTCGTTACATTCTGTTTGCCAAGGACTATTATGTGCGTTGGTCTCCGGGGCATACCGAACCTCAGATGTTTGCCAATGAGGATCGTGAAGGGGAAAACGAGATCAAAGAAGATCGAGCCTCTTCAGATCAGAATGCGCGGAAGCAAGAATTGACTGAAAAGCTCAAAGCCACTATACAGTATTTCAACGAAGGAATGTGGGATAATAAGTTATATTATCCATCAAGATAGCTAGAGTTAGTGGGTCATGTCTGACGAAAATAATAATTTTGAAGTCCGTTGTGGGGTTGTGATTGCGGTTTTTGCGGCAATCATGTCGGTGAGTGATTTGGTAGCTGGAAAGTATGGGGACGATGAAATCATCGGAACCAATGACAAAGCCGCCGCCTATATGTGGTATCAATCCAAAAGCATTAAAGAGACCCTGGTGGAAGGGGAAAAATCCCTTCTTGAAAGCCTTAAAGAAGCGGGGGCGGTGAATCCCCAAGCCGTGGCCGGGGTGGATAAACATATTGCGGATCTGAACCGTAAAATTTTGCGCTATAAAAAAGAAAAGAATGAAATCTTAAAAGGCTCGCAAACCGTGGGGCCGGAAAACTGGGTGCAGGATTTAAACGGGGAGCTGGGAAAAATCATCGGCGCTCAAGAGTTGGAATCCCATTTGGCATCTTTGGCGCAAGCCGGAGATCGTTTTGATACGGCTAGCTTGTTTTTCCAGATTTGCTTGGTCTTAGGGGCGATGAGTTTAGTCCTTAAGAAAGAAAAGTTGCAGTCGATTTTCTTTTCTGGAATGTGTTTATTGGGAACTGTCGGGACAGGTCTTTCTGTCTGGGCTTATTTGTCTTTAAGCTAGAAGCGGGCTTAGCCCGCTTTTCGAAGATAGATGTCACGCTGTAAATCAGTCAGGGAGTTGATAATCGACTCTTCGCTGGCGTTGGCCAGATGATTGAATTCCACTCCCAGCACCAACCAGGCGTCGTCCTTTGCGCGAATGTTTTTAATCACGCCTTGAACAATAATGGGATTTCGATCTCCCAAAAATATTTCGGCTTGAATCAAGTCCTCAAGGTTTAAGTTGGCATTCTCCTGAGAGATTTCTACTGCACAACCTTCAGTGCTGAGATCCAGCAAACGACAGGTGTGAGCGCAGATAGTTTGATTCAGATAGTTGATGACAAACTCGGCGGAGTAATCTTGAGGCAAAACATAACGGTAATTGCGACGTCTTTGCAGATGAAAAAGATTAAGTACTGGCAAAGTCACATAACTGCTTCCGACCACTGGTTGTGTGTCGAAAATGTATCTTTCTCCTTGCAGTGAAAAACTGGCTGTAAACGTGCTGTTTTCCTGCACATTCATGGAGCCTTTTTCAGGGGAAGTGCATTTAATCTGAAAGTTCGAGTTAATGCTCACGGGCGACAGAGGAATCTGGCGATCAAACTTGTCGCGAAGATAAATCGTTTCATTTTTAGCCAAGAGTTTTTGCAGAAGCAGTTGCTTCTCTACATCCTGGGGAATGGCTTTAAAGATGACCAACGCTTCGCTCATGTTAGGCCGCCATGATTATTTTATGACCACATTCGTGGCAGAATTTAGCGCCCGCTTGGACTTCGACACTGCACGCAGGGCAAACGGGCCCGCCGGTCTTCTTTTTAGGTTTTTCTTCCTTTTCATCCATATCGACAAAGCCTTTTTCGTTCCATTTTTCAATTTCACGAAGCATTTTCCAGCTTTGATAGATCGAGCGGAATTCTTTGACTTCAAATTGCAACAGAACACCTGTGCCGCCATTTTTTCTTTTCATGAAGACACCCTTGCCTTCAAGACGGTTGAAATGGTCGTTATTCAAGTTAATGCCGATTTCATTTTTGCAGTATTCACTGAATTTAGCGAAATCAACACTGACCAAACCAAAACGATCCGGCTGCTCTGTTTCAGAAAGTTTTAAAAGAGCGTCCAGCATTTGCTGACAAAGTTCATCGACTTTAAGAAGTTCTGAACGACCACCTTTGAAGTAGTAGTACTGATAGAACTCAAAGAAGCTTTCAACCAGTCCCAGATCCAAGAAGTGAACTTTTTGAATTTCTTCCGGTCCGTCGGGGTTGTCGGGGGCCTTACCCATCTCGTAAAGCGCAAGCTTCAGTTTAACGAGGATGTTGATAACTTGTTCGACGCGCTTAGGGGATTCGCCCATGACCCGTTGGCTGTACTGTTTCATCATGCTCCAGTCCATCACCACGCGACCAGGCTGGGAACGATCTCCTTTATGGTTGGCCGTGTGAAAGACAGTGCCGAAAGCCTTGGCGACTTGGTCTTCAGGGCAAGGGGAAGAGTCTTTTTCAAGTTTGCTAGAGCGAACATCATTAACGGCCAGGCGCAGGCGGTCGGCCAAGGATTTGATAATCACCTTGAGCATCTGCGGAGCGCTTTCATATTGTTGTTTCAATGTTTCAACGGGAATTTCCAACACTTTGGTTTCTGTCGTTGCAACCGCAGAGGTCGGGTGAGTGGCTTGTCCTAAGATGACTTGATCGCCCAGAATGTGAGAAGAACCCAGTTGAAAGAGGTCGATCGTCTTTTTACCACGAATCAAACATTGGTTCGCGCCACCGGTTTGAATCAGATAGACCGAGGTGATTTTATCGCCGTCTTTATAGATCACTTCGCCTTTTTTGAAAGTTTTTACAGACATGGGCACTTGCTCCTTAAGATCATCTCCAACTTCTATCGGCAAAAGAGGGCTTAATATTGAGGAATCCCGAGATCAACGAAGGTCCAGATTCGGCCCCCTTGCAGGGCTTTGAAACATCGTTTATAACCGGCCTATGGATTATTTCTTCTCTCCAGCCTCTCCAGAACATCAAAAGCGGGAAAAAGCAAAAGCCCGAGAGCTTCGCCAAAGCCAATGGTGGAAGCAGGAACTAGGGAAAGGTCAGTGTTACCACTGCGGAGAGCGTTTTAAACCCGCGGATCTCACAATGGATCATCTTATTCCGATTGCGCGGGGAGGAAAGTCGAACAAAAACAATTGCGTCCCTTCGTGCAAGGAGTGCAACTCAAAAAAAGGTTATAAAACCCGGGCCGAGATGGCTTTAGAGGGGTTGTCGCAGAACTCAACCTCCGATTCTTCGGACTCTGACTCGGAATAAGAGTGAACCTTGGGTTCGTACCTAAGGAAGGTCCAGGGGCTGGCCAAGCGGGTGGCCTTCTGGGCTTATTAAAAATTACACCACGCAGCGTCGAGGCTTTAGTCTTGATTTGACCCTCTGCGTTCGCGTTAACCTATCAAAGTCATTCATTAAAATTCGTTAACATCTCGTGAAGGACCAAGCGACCGTGAGTAAGATTACTAAAAGTAGCACCGCTGAATATTTTGCGAAGAACCTGCAGCAGGTGGGTTTCTCGTCCCCTTTAAAGGCTGTTTTAACGACCCTTAAAGAGGCCGTCGACAACTCTTTGGATGCGTGTGAGCAGGCGGGCATTCTTCCTGATCTGTTGATTGAGGTCTCTAAAGTGGGAACTGGATCAACTAAAAATACTGATTTAATTCGCATTGTTGTTGAAGATAACGGGCCTGGAATTGAGGGCGAAGACCTCGCTAAGGTTTACGGTGAGTATTTGGCCTCTTCGAAGTTTGGACGGGGGCAGTGTTCTCGTGGACAACAGGGGATTGGTATTTCTGCCGCCACGACGTGGGCGCAGATGACCAATGCTCGCGGCGTGAACGTTATTTCTAAAACTAAAAAGATGCGTAAAGCCCTCGCGGCGCAAGTCGACGTGGATATTAAATCCAACACGGGTGTTTTAAAGAATAAAGAAACTTTAGACTGGGATCGTGAGCATGGAACTCGCGTTGAGTTCGTTCTTGATGGACGTATTCAACTGAACGGGGACGGTGGTATCGTCACTTATATCGAAGGCACCATCCTGGTAAATCCTCATATGACCGTCACTTATAAGTTGATGGAAAATGATTTCGTCACGGTGACTCGTGTGAGCAACGAGGTTCCACGCATTCCAGAAGCGTCGTTGCCTCATCCTCACACGTTCAAATTGGGTGAGTTCATCACTCATGCAACACTTTTTGGAAAGACCACCTTGTCTAAGTTTTTAAAGACAGGTTTTTCACGCATTTCTGATCAGTCTATTCAAGATTTCGTTAAAAAAGGCCTTCCCAAGAATCTTCTAGAGAAACCTTTGACAGCTTTGACAGAAGAAGATTTTAAAAAGGTTTTCCAAGCGGTTCAAAACACCGATCTGATGGCGCCAAGCACGAAGTCGGTTCTGACGGTGGGAGAAGAAGCTCTTTCTAAATCCATCACGCGTCTGGGGGAAATTGACTTTTTTGCTGTTGTGACTCGTAAACCAACGATTTGTGACTTTAAGCCGGTTGTGGTGGAAGTGGCTTTGGCGCGTTTCAAAGACCGCAATCAATCTCCGGATTCTCCGGTGACTTTGCTCCGTTTTGCGAATCGCGTTCCGTTGCAGTTTGATAAATCCGGTTGTGCGATCACCTGGGCGATCGAATCTGTGAACTGGAAATCTTATGGATTGGGCCAACCGAAGGACAGCTTGCCGCTAGGGCCTTATATCTTTGCGGTGTCGATCGTTTCACCATTCATCAAGTTTAAGAATGCTTCGAAAGAAACGATTGATGCGTCAGAAGAACTGGTCGGTGAAATCCGTTTGGCCTTGATTCAGGCAGGTCAGAAACTGTCTCGCCATATCAAGAAAGAAGTGAAAGAAGCGGACCTTGAAAGAAAACTGGCTCACATCGAGCAGTTTGGTCCGATTCTTGTCGAAGGTTTGGCGCGAATTATTAATGCTCCAGAGTCTCGTAAGAAAAAAGCCGAAGAGGGTTTGAGAAAACTTTTGGGACGTGATTCGGAAGAGGCGATGGCAGATTTGGAGGCCGCTGAATCAAAACTTCTTGAGCAGAAAAAGCGCGAGAAGAAAAAAGGCATCGACCACGATGATATCGAGGAAGATGTTATTCGCGGGGAAGACCTGGTGGAGGAAGCTTTAGAACCTCAGGGGACTAAAAAAACCACGACCAAAAAAGAGACGACCAAAAAAACAACCGGTAAAAAGAAGTAGGATTGCATAGACTATGGCAAAACTTCTCAGTATTCGTGAATTAAAAATTGATATTCCTAAAGAGGCTCGCATCTTGGCTGACAAGATGTTGAGAGACTTGGAAGCGTCTAAACGCCCTGTTCTAGAGGCGGTAAAAACGTCTTTGGACAACTCTTTGTACAATGCCAAAGTGGGTTATTTGACTCCAGGGGATAAGGTTGTTCGTACAGAACTGAACGTATCTTCGGTGCAAAAGTTGGCCCGTGTGGTGTTTGTCCTTGAGATCCTTTTGAACAACTTGGATAAGGGCGCGGTCAATACAAAGCGTGAACTTTATTACATGTGTAAAGGTTTGATTAAGGGGAATTCTCGTCTGAAGCCGTTGGATTTCGACGATCAACCAGAGTCTGACGCGATCATCGACTTTATCGGTGATATGTTGGAAGTGTATCGTGAAGAATTAAACTGCTTCGCCAATGATCGTGGTGGACAGACATATTCCCAACAGTTGGTGGTGACCGAGACGATGCCTGACGGTGAAAAAGCCGTGGTGGACTTGTCGACTCTGGGAACTTCGCCGTTCCAACCCAAGAATAAACCTCAGGCGTTGAAGTTGAAGGCGAAAAAGAAAATCGACTTCTGCTTGATCGTGGAATCGGAAGGTACGGCCAATACTCTGGTGACGATGGGGTTCACAAAGCGTAACAACTGTATCGTGATGGGTGCTCAAGGGGTTCCTTCGAACGGTGTTCGTGGCTGGTCTAAGCTGATTCAAGAAGAGCTGGACGTTCCCATGTACTTCTTCGGAGACCTCGATGCGTACACAATGCAGAACATCTTCCGAACTTTGAAGGCTGGATCTGCGGCTTCTTTGATTCGTAACGCTGACTTCTCGGCGCCGAATGTGAAGTTCTTGGGGGTTTTACCTGAAGACGTGAAAAAGTACGATCTGCCACACTACAAGGTGAAGGAATCTGACCCCGCTGAAGCGCGGGCTTTGAAAAAAGCCAAAGATGCTTTAGAGAACGACCCGTTCTTCCTGGATAAGAAAAATAAGAACTTGGCGGATATTTTGAGATGGTTGATCAAAGAAAAGATTCGTTGCGAGCAACAGTCTTTCTTCTCTGTCGATCCGAATGACCCTATCAAGACTGAGAAATTGATTCTTGAGAAAATCAAAAGAGGATCTTACGTTTAAATTTAAATAAATCTTAAAAAGAAAAGAGCCCACACTGTGAAGGTGTGGGCTCTTTGTTTTTTTACGAGTGAGTTCTTCTCTATTGCCAGTACATGAGGCTCATGTGGCTGGGATCGGCCTCTTGGGCTGAGTTCAGAACCTCTAAAAGAGCGTCGATGGTGCCTTCTCCCAGAGTGACCGTCAATGCCGAACCGTTTCTGATCGTGATGTCGATCTTTTTAGAGATCAAAGATTGGTCCGTCAGAACATCATAAAGGGCATCCAGATTCTTACCATAACTTGCAGGAAGTTTAAGGGCGTCGACGAAAATTTGGTGAAGATGTTCCGTGGATACAATGGCACTGCCGTCGATCATCAACATGACCACCTCTTCAGATTCAAAAATGGTAGCGCCATTAATATCCCGTTGTTCAAGAGTGGCGGGCTCGGAAAAGATATCCGCATAACTTTGAGTGGGGTAAGAAAGTAAAGCCGCACTGAACGCGAGCAGTCCAAAAAGAATCTTCATAAGCTTCCTCCAAATAAATCAGACCGAGCATAACATAAGGAACTCTCGGAGGGAGGCTGTTAGGATTTTGAACAGTAAATCCTACAGAGTTTGAGCCTGGGGACGCCTTAATTTTCACTATGTTTTCAATTGGCGGTCTTTAAGTCGAATAGAATGGAATTGAGCCATTTCAGGGCAGGGGCATTGAGTTTTTTAACGCTCAAACTTATAAGTACGTCAAAACAATGCCTATGAAGTTTCCTAAAACCACTTTGAATATCAATAAATCAGTCTTTCTTTCTGCAGTTTTGCATGGGGCTTTCTTTTTGTTGGGCCTATCCCTGGCTGGGCCTCAAGGGGAGCCTCTTCCTGTGGGAGTGGAGTTGATGTATGGCGAGGGAGGGACGGAGCGCACTCCGAAAGTGGACGATGTGAAGGTGGTGAAGAGTCAACCGTCTGTGGTGACGAATGACTCTGAGGCGCCGACCGTAAAAAGTAAAGAGGTGGCCGCGGCTTCTCAGGAAACCTCTTCTTCTGGGAAGGCCCTGGGCTCCACTGCGGGAACTTCTGAGCGGGGGGCTTTGGAAGGACGAGAGGGTGTTGCCAATGGCGTTGAGGTGTCTTCAGAGCAACGCTATCTTTATGAGATCAAAACATTGCTGGAGCGTCGAAAACGGTATCCCGTAATGGCTAAAAAAATGGGACATACTGGAAAAGTGACGATGCGATTCACTTTGACGGCCGATGGCTCGCTGACGGAAAGTGAGATCGTTGAAAAGGCTCCTCATGAGACTTTGAATCAGGCGGCTTTGGACTTGGTGCGAGGGATCAGTGGAATGAAGCCCTTTCCTCGAGAGATTCAAAGGACTTCTTGGAGTATCACTGTTCCCATTGAATATGTTCTGAACTAAGCGGGTCCCGATTTTTACTGCGTAATTCCCTGAAAATTTTTGCAATAATAAATAAAGAAAGTCCGCGCATGGATGCCGTGGCGGAAGGTCTTTAGCTCTTCCTTTTGGCAGTCATCCCACTTTGCCCACTCCATGGGATTGGTTGGGTATTTTTCAGTGCTGATATAAATCGCATCTTGTCCTTTGAGATTATTCATCTCTTCAGGGGACTGCATCACGGTGTAGTGACTGCGGGTGAAGTTCAACATGTAAACCTTTTGTTTCGTAGCCCACGTGGTTTGAGCGGTGGTTTCATAGCGTTGGCAGGCGATGAAAGGTTTGCGTCCGCTCTCGGCGTGGATCTCTCGCTGACGGCGATTTATATATTGTCCCAGTTCTTCCCACCCGGTGAACTCGTTGCTGAAGTCATAAGTGGTTTTCCATTCACCTGTCGGGTTGAAAAGGTGAAAAGCCTTCGGCATCCACGGATAAATGAAGGGCGTATAGGTGATTAACGCAAGAGGAATAAAAAATCCTAAAATACCCCACGTGTACACCTTACTTCGGGCTTTTACGATTTGTCGGTGTCCCCAAGTCAGTCCTTGCGACCAGATGAAACCCGCACCCATTAAAAGTAATGTGCACGCAGCTCCACTCCAGTGTGGTTTATATTCTGCAAAAAGTGGTTGAGGGTAGAAGATCGCAAAAGAGGGGATTGTTAAACAAAACAGAAAACGCCAGCGCGCCTCTTTGAATTTTAATAGCGAAGTGAGGAAGCTCAGCACCAGCATCACATACAAGAATGGAGTATAGAACAACAGTTGTGCGGCAAAGAAGGTGAGCCAGCGGTTGATACTGAAGCTTGAACCTGTGTGGCGTCCATGAAACTGATATCTGAATCCTGGCCAGTCATGGATGATGTTCCATGCGAAGATAGG
>JANJTG010000294.1 GCA_024711265.1 Bdellovibrio sp.
TCAGAAGTTTTAATGATTTTAATCTGGTGATTGGCGACGGTACTACCACCAACATCACTTGCTGCTGTGTACGTGATCGTGGGGGAGTTCGTGAGATTACTTGGCACTGTTCCTAGACTTACCCCCGTAGGCGCGGTAGGACCCGTGTTATCAACATTGTAGGGAGTCGAGGGCCCTGCAGCAGGAGCTGCATCCCCAGTTGTCGAGTTCGCGGTGCCTGCGGCGATTGAAATATTCACTGTGCCTGAGCCAGCACAACCATTCACTGTGATAGTTCTCGTAGACCCAGCACCCGTCACTCCCGTCACTGAACATCCTGTGGTGGCAGTACCGCCAAGGGTGATATCCCCTGCATCTAAACTGATGGTGGCCGTGTCAGCTCCCGATCCATAAGTTACATCAAAGGTCACAGGACCGGATTTTACTAGTGAACTGCTTGGCGCACCAATGCTTAGATTAGCTTGAGTCCCTTGCGAAATCTGAGTCCAAGCAGTGCCATTACAATACTCCATCTTTTTACTTGCGGAGTTGTACTTTAACGACCCTTCCGTCGCGCTATCACAAGTAGCACTGGAGTTCGCGACCCTAATGCGATCCGCACTAACAACACCACTGGCGGTCATATCCGCGCTGGAAGTGATACTTCCCGAGGTCGAAAGACTTGCCGAACTAAGGGCCCCCGTCACCTCGGCATTGCCAACAACTTTTATTCCATTTAAGAATTCCTTGAGCCCGCTAAAACTTTGCGCAATAGCGTTCACAATACCCGCAACACCACTGCCCGCAACTGGCAGATTCCCAGAACTCACGGTCCCAGTGATCTTTGTTCCCGACACACTGCCAATCTTTACATCACTCACAGACCCATCAGGCAAATGCGACGTCGTTAAAACGGGGATGTCACTAGCCACCAAAGCACCACAAGAAAAGGCCGCCCCTGCTGATTTCACCACCCCTAAACAAGGTGATAACACCTGCGCCGTTGAGTTGCTTGTCATTCCCGTAACAACAAGACCGCTGGCGACAAAAGGATCCACGATCTGACCGCTGGATAATGTCCCCGTGATGTTCGTGTGGGTAAGACTTGGAATATCACTGGCGGTTAAAGCTCTGAATGTTGGCACTGAGGCACTACCGGAGCTGGGGCCCGCAAAAACCATGTTGGCATTTTGATTGGTGAAAGTGGCACTGACTTGCCCGTTGGCCGTAATATCCGCACCGTTCGTAAAAACACTGGCAGGAAGACTGATTCCAATTTGACTTAAGCCTCCCCCACCCGTGGCAACAGACTCCCAACTGATACTGCTGCCATCCGTTCTTAAATACTTGCCCGTCTGCCCAGCCTGAGCTGGCAAAAGAGATTCAATTCCGCCCGCAATAGTCGTTGCAGTCGCCGCATTACCCGTCACATTCACAGCCAGACTGTCGCCGGCCGCATTCGTTCGTGTCAGTAAGCCATCTAGCTTTGTGCTATTCAATAGAGAATCCAATTTCGTGAAGCGTTCAAAAACACTTTCGACATTGTCTTTAGTTACGCCCTTTGCAGTATTTATATTCACAAAGTCGGTATCCGTTTTACTGTTCAACATTTCAGAGTTCACAGCAAAAGCCACAGCTCTCATGTTAAAATCCGCGACCACTTCATCGCCTTGGATGTTTAAGCGAACTCGCAAAACACGGCGATCCACGTTTGTCGGACTGTACGCCTGATTGCTTGCCACAATATTATTGTGAATATCAACACACTTTAACCCCGTTCGCTGCTTGCTGTTGTCCATCACCTCGGTAAGAGTAAGAACCGGAGTTGGATTTTTTCCCAAGGGCGTATTGGCACTGGCATCTCCAACAATAAGATTCAAATATCCATTAGATACGTTTTTACCGGTATGTTCTTCTTCGCGCAAAACACAGTTTGTGACTGGATCTAAAATTTGCAAAGTCACCGTAAGTCCACTCGCACTTGGATAAGTCCCATCAGGTTTTTTTATAACCGCCTGAAAATTAATTCCCTTGTGTTGGGCCACAGCAAAGAACGGCAATAAAGACAGGATGATAACGAGTTGGAACATCTGCACTTTACTCATAAAAAACCCCTTCAATCTGCCACTTGTTTCCGTTAAGAGTTTCTGTTTTTTCTGAGATTTCACCGAAAACCGCTTTCACTTCATAACCAGGAACGCCACCATAAGTGGTCACGACTTCGCCATAAATGAAGTCAGCAGTTCGATGCTCCTGAGGCTCAACATCTACGGACAACAGGTCTTTATTAAAGATGGTGGCATCCAAAGAACACGCGGAAAGCCCCCAGGCGCATAGAATAGATAGAAGACATTTTATACCTACCGCAACGAAGGTAAGGCTTTTGTTGAGTTCTTCAGGACAACCCCACTTTGATGAGTATTGATGTCGCAATATCTCAAGCCTTAACGACTTCACTTACAAGTACTCCTACTTCAAGATGCTGACAGAAATATCCTTCATCTTTATTTCTCGGCACCCGAAGTAAGATTCTGAAGAAATCTAGGAATATTCCGCTCCCATGAAGGTGTCGATGGGAGCACTTTTAGAACTGCTAGACAGATTCACTCAAGCGTTTGGATCGCTCAGTCAGAAGATCGCGGAATTCTTCTTTTTTTGAGTCCGAGAGAAAGCTCTTTTCAATCAAATCTTCTGCCTCAAAAAAAGAATCCAACATTCTTTCGCGCAGGCGCTCTAAGACTTTAGGTGAGATTTTGTAATTTACGCCCAAGGCAACAAAATCACTCCACTTCAGTTTGCTTTTCTTTCCATTTATTGGAAGTGCAAGCTCTTCCTTGTCTTGCGTCGCAGGAATGAGCAGGCGCGTGCTAAGAATGTCGTACCCGGGACTCATGCGAATCAGTTGGTTTTTAGGATCTTTCCACAGAGAAAAGTTTTTCAAATGCATATCCGCATTGCCAATCCAAAAAGAAAACAAAATTATTTGAAATAAAGTAAGTTTATCGTCTTGGGGTTGTGATGAAAAACGATCAAGGACCTTACCTAAGCCTTCACTTGATCCGGAATACTTTTTCGCCGTACTTTTTTCCGAAAGTTGACAAAAGTCCTCAACGGGTATTTTTTCCTTTCCTACACGATCAAAACGACGAGTGAGATAGGCACGCTCTCCACTGGAGAGATAAACAAGACCACACGATGCCGTGGAGAGTCCTTGCTGGGCCGCAAGTTTCATAGAAAGATGCTCGATCTCGGCCATTTCAGGGTATTCTTCTGTAGAAGGTTTCAAAATAAATCGCCCATCCAGACCGACGACCGTAAGTCGCTCTTGCTTCCCTTCTTTAATTGGAGATAAAGAAAGCTTCTTCTGCACTCCGGTCAGGGTCAGACGTTGGTTTACTTGCAACAACGCAAGTTCTTCCATATTTCCAAGAGAAACATCAACAAGGGGAGCATGGGAAAAACCAAAAAGCTCTTTGGCACAGCGAGTATGATAAAGATGCTGTTGGTGCTCAAGTTTCTCTAAGCAAATCATACATTGCTCAGAGAATAACGCTTCAGTCGTACTCTTCTTTAAATTATTTTTTAAGATTCTCTGTTGGATATTAGGGGAATTGCCTGAGAGCACATGCACAGCTCCAATGCAATCCTGGCAAGTTGTTAACAACAACCTCATTCGGTCCGTCTTGGGTATCTTCCAGTTTTTTTCAGTCAGATTCAACAACCATCCCTCGGGAATCAAACCATCAAAGAAGGGAAAGAGTTCTTCTGCCGTATAAATACTTTGACTTGTCGGCAAAGTAAGACTGACGGCATCTTCAAGATTTGAGTAGGAAAAATCAAAAGAACCATCTGATTTTCTTTCAATAATGCCACAAAGCTTGCTTTTTAAAAAAACTTGTCCTTTTTCGGACATCATTCACCTCGCTTTCTAACCTCAAGGCTGCCGCCTAAAAAATTTAAAAGCTCCGTCACCTTATCTAAGCGTACGGTTTTCTTCCCCAACTCAAATTCCTTAACGAAACGGGCACTAAGGCCAGATCGAAACGCCAATTCTTCCTGGGTATACCCTAACTCTTCTCGACGATTTCTTACAAAAAGAGCTAAAGGAGAAAGCTCGGACTTGATTTCTTCCTTGGTACGACGAGATGGTTTATTTTTTCGATTTTTGCTCATAGGATAAATATAACCCTCGATCGGGGTCTATTTCAATATTTTTCCCATTTTGTACCACGATCGTGGCATAAATATGAAATTTAGGGCTTTTAGACCCCGATTGGGGTCTATTTCAAGACAAGATAGCTATTCCTTATTGGCCACGAAATCGACGACAAAGCCCGAACCGTGAATCGTCTTGTCAGTTACAAGCCTTAAGTAAACAGTCTGGCCTTCCACCACGGAGGAATAGAAATTTTCTTTGACGGACGTCATAACACCCACAATTCGTTTTTGTGAGTCCATAACATAAAGCCGATCAAAGCCCTCCTCCAGATCCAACTTTTTAAAATGAATCGCTATTTGGCGGGCGTTATCTATACGCACTTCCCACTCTTGATCAGAATGTGCGCCGTAAGGATGAGAAGACTCGATATCTTTGGAAACCCTCGCCCACCGCCCGGGATCATTCTGATCCGGAGGCGATACTTGGTTTACAAGCGCCCTGTAGGCATTGACCAGCCCGCCGCTTCTTACTTTGCCCTCAAGATCTAATAAAGGTGAGGCTGTTCGACTGATGCGGTTCTTGATCTCCAAGGGAGTTAAACCAGGCTCTTGAGCCAATAACAACGCCGCCACACCGGCCACGTAAGGAGACGCCATCGAGGTCCCCGACCAAGCATCATATTTATTTCCAGGAAGTGTGCTGTAAATGTTCTGCCCTGGGGCCGCCACATCGACAAGATCCTTAGAATAGCTTGAAAAACTGGCTAGATCCCCTCGTGCATCAATCGCGGCCACGGAAATAGTGTTGGCCAGATTAAAGGCGGCAGGATAACTGGGGCGCTCTTCCACAGAAACACCGTCATTCCCCGCCGCAGCGACAAAAAGGATTCCCTTTTTACCAGCCTCTTCTATTGCCTCTTTTAAAATATTTGAATTCTGTCCTGTCCCCCAGGAATTGTTCGTAAGATGAGCCCCCATTTTCGTCGCGTATCCAATAGCCTTCAGGGCCGAGGCCATGTCCCCACCTCCGTGAGCCGACAAAAACTTAAGCGACATCAATCTGATATTCCAAGCAACACCCGCGATCCCTTTTCCGTTATTGGCGGAAGCCCCAATGATACCCGCAACATGGGTCCCGTGCCCATGATCATCCACAATCACAGGAGTGTTGTTAATGAAATCAAAGCCGTTAATGTCATCAACATAACCATTATTGTCGTCATCAACTCCCGGCTGGCCGTTTTTCTCGACCTCATTCACCCAGGCATTCGCGCTGAGATCTTCATGGGAAAGATCTATACCCGTATCCAGCACCCCGACGATCAGATCCTGGCGCCCTTGCGTGATTTTCCAGGCTTCTTCGGCCTTGATATCCACATCAGCAATTCCTCTTAACCCTTTCGGATCAAGCTGGCCTAGATTTTTCAACCCCCAGGTCTTGTCGTAAAAAGGGTCATTGACTGAATTTTGCTTAAGCCAAATACGCACATTGGGCTCGACATATTTGACCCCAGGAAGGCTGGCTAACTGATGCAACGACGTTTGA
>JANJTG010000296.1 GCA_024711265.1 Bdellovibrio sp.
GGACACTCCAAAAAGTTCTCTATCGCCGAAGCGGAAATACGAGGCCACTCGGGGGTCTGTATAATATCAAAGTCCACCTTCCCCAGATCCTGCTGGATACGTTTTTCGATCTGCTCTTTGCGTGAGATCTGCCATGCCCGCTGTCCCCGAGCCTCGGAATGTTGAAGCTCATCCCAGCGAGTCTCATGCGGCAAGGTTAACTTTTAGTGATCCCCGTGAAGACTCATCCAAAAAGTCGACGGAGAACACAAAGTCCCCCCTAAATCCGTAGCGCCAAAACAATAGATGTCTTTGAGACTGTCGGCTTCTGCCAATAATCGCAGTTCAAACTCAAGATCACTTTGATCCGGGTTGTCTAAATAAAAACCAATATCTTTGGCCAATTCAAAATAGTCCTGCCCCGACAGTTGAGTCTTATTCCGACTTCGCAAGGATTCGTCGGTCAGCCCCAAGAACAATCGATACTGCGCCTTCTCACTATGGGCCGACATCAACTTGGTCACCATCACGCCCCGCGGACTTCCCTTTTCCAGAGTGTATTCTTTAGCAGCGACAATGGTTTCCAGATAACTCAACCACTCTTTCCAGATCAACTTCGTGGCATTTGTTGCATTCTGCAAAAGCTCTCGCAGCACAATCTGAACGATTTCAGTCTCATCTGAGTTCCAGTAGATCAAAGCTTTGGCCACAAACTCATCGCGGCTTAATAAGCCGCTCAAGTCCAACTGCTCGTGAAAAACCTTATACACTATATCGTTACGGGCAAGGTCTTCATTGACATAAAGACTTTTAAACAAAGCTCGAAACTCTTCATAACGAAGCTGTTGGGATTCTTCTTTATCAAAAAATGAAATTTCAAGATCTGAACTTGAAAGACGCCCACTCTTGGATCTTAAAAGCGCCAACCATCTCGTCACGGAAGGAAGACTTTGTGCTTTATGAGTGATGTCCTTTTGGGCAGGAATTCCTTCCTCTTCCAGATAGGCCTGCAATACTGGCCAATAAATTTCAATATCCGGGGCAATGACTGCGATGTTCTCAGCTAAGTAGCCCTGATTCAACCACTGACGAATCTGCCCCACGCTGTGTTTGATTTCAGCCAGCATCCCCGAAAAACGCAGGACTTCGATCTGCTTTTCGACCTTCTGAGGTGAGGGCAATGAAAGCACCTTCTGACTTTGAGTTCGTAAATCCTCATAAGGCTTTAGAAGAAAATGAAAGTCTTTTCTCCAGGAGGGGTGCGGCTCAAGAACGATCACGTCCACGGTGCGCGAAAGAATACGTAAAATCTCGGCCTCAACTCTGGAAATCTCGCCACTTAAATCGACAATCAGAGGAATGTCCCAGACTCTTTCAAGTTCATTGAAGTTCTGCAAATAAGAGGTGATCCAATCCGCCGTGATCACACGGTGTTCATGCAAAAGCTTCAATGCACAAAAACGCGCGCGCAAATACCAGTCTTTCCAGCGATTCATAGACTCCGGATGACTTTCAAACCACTCTTCGAGACGCTGCGTGCCCTCGGGATGGAATATCACGGCTGCCATCTGATCAATATAAGAGAAAACTGTATCTTCCGCCGAGGAGTTAACACCCAAAACTTCCGCGTTTTCATCCATGATTGCTCTTAGCAAGGAACGCGCAAAAGGATCACTGACCAAACGAATCCCTGGGTCCAGACGCTTTAAAAGAATCTTCCAAAGATCACTGGCACGCAGTACGGATTCGTCAACATACTGACCCTCGCGGCTCAAAATTTTTTGTTGAAGTTCAAATTTTGTGCGCAAGTCCGACACCAGCCAGGATTGACTTCGCGGATTATAATTAGCGAAGATCTCAGAAATCTGAGATCGACTTTCAATCGGAATCACTTGCAACATTTTTGAATTACCGGCGTTGTTTTAGTTTTCGTTTCTTGCCGCTATTATCGGTGAATTTGAAGTTAGCATCAAAGCTTAAATCAATACTGAGTCCTATCATGACGCGATTGTCGGCAGTTTGACCGGGGTAAACCCCCAACTCTTCGGTGTAACTTGCAGCATCAAGACGGAAAATAAAGAAATCCAGTCCTACTCCATAGGCGAGGTATCCTTGATTGTATCCCGCACGCAGATCTAAAAAAGGCAGTGAGAGCTCGGTTCCAATATGCAGCTTTTTACCAATTTGCACATCCGGCTCTAAAAGATGGCGCCCTTCCAAGGCGATCACCCAGTCCAAACCTGGCAGGTCAACTCCCAGGCTCGCCCCCGCAGAAAGATTCTGGGGGATGTGCGGAGGGGCGTCGGCTCCTCCTGTTTTAGTGAAAGCCGTGTCTCCCACATCTTGCCATACCACTGTCAACGTGGGATTTAAGGGTGCAGAAACCTGAGTCAAAAAAGCCAGATCGACGCCATATCCTTGCCCCTTGTTCTGAAACTGATCCATCACCGCTTGAATATCATTGGCATTGGCGATGGTTGTCAGGCCCAACTCCTGAACATTGCCTCCCCATCTATTCATTCTTTTAAAGGTCATTCCCAAATAACTTTGAGGTCCCACCGGGTAGGCTCCACCAATAACAAAGGCCGAGTCATTTTTAAAGTAAGTCGTAAATTCAGGATAACCGGGATTGTGCAATTCCAAAGACAGTTCATAGTCCGTGTAATATCCGGCCCCGAAATAAGGCAACGCCACGGCGATATCACCGTTCGCCTTGATATTAAATCGCTTTCCAAACAATCCATTATAAGTTGCAGGATTATTCGGATCGATATTTTCAATTGCTGTAATATCTTCCGTGGTGATCGCTCGCCCGCCGAAATTCAAACTCATCAAATGAATGTCCAAACCCTCAATACGTCCCAAGGCCGCGGGGTTATTAAACAGAGCCGCCGAGTTGTCCACTGTTGTAATCACAACCCCACCCATTCCAAGAGATCTCAAGGAACGAAAGGGCTCATAGAGTTCTTCGGCGAGAACCTTCTGAGACATTAAAACCGCGAAAAGTCCGAAGATCCATTTTATCATGGCGTATATCCTGGAGGCATTCGCGCTGGACAACAGATTCCGGTCACATTTATATCTGTATCACCATCGAATTTAGTAATAGCATCATCATCATCATCCCCATCCGCGGCCACTGCAGCAGCAATCGTCGGTCCATCCGGAAGTGGTGTGCTCAAGGAACACGAACCAAATCCCACATCCGAGGTGTCTAAAAATAATCGAAATGCATACTTCATCAAATCACTATTTACATCGGCAGGTTTGGTGATCTCACAAGATACTCCCGCCTGATCCTGGCATTGAGTTTTGAAACTTTCCAAGGATGTGATCACCGAGTTACTACCACCAATAGCCGCGCCCAAAGCTGTCATGTTTTCTAACACCAACCCCAAACCTGCGACGACTTTTCTCATATCCGCATCATTTAAAAAATGCGTCGGCGCTGGCAAGGGACGAGGCATGACTTTATAGATATTCAATGGCGCCATCACCCACGGGGAACTCGGATTGTTATCCAAGGCATCAACATCCCCGCTATCAGTGTAATCCTCGCAGACACTGTAGGAGGCGTCGGGAAGACCATCGTGATCGACCTGATCCAACTTGTAACTTAAGGTGACCCCCAGGCGAGCAATTCCCAAGATCGCCAGAAATAGATTCTGATCCTGTGTTCTTTGAGAAACCGTCCCCAAACTTTCAATCAACCCGATGGCGGTCTCACAAGAGTCTGGATCCAAAGTCATGTTTTTAAAAATTCCCATAAAATACGGAAATATATTTGAAGAGGGAGAATTCGTCATTCCCGAAACAAGTTCCAAGAAGGTCAAACCGCATTTTCCGACATAGGCCCCCGCCAAAGCTTCCACAACGTCAGAACGGACGCGATACCCGGCGCTTATCTCATCTTCAATAATATCGATGGCCGCTTGCCACTCCAAATTATCAATCTTCTTTTGAGCCTCAATGAATAAAGCTTCGTCGGAATCCGTTTGTGAGAATTCCGTTAAAACATTCGGCTGACCGCAAGAGGTGGTTAATACCAAACTCATGAAAATGACTAAAAACTTTTTAAAAATTTTCATGCTTCTTCCTTAAAATCGGTACGCAAACTTGAACGAATAACGTCGATCTTCTGTTGGTGTATCCACGGTGCCGATTTCTTCACCGTATGTTGCAAATTGCCACTGAAAATGCTCTGATGCGAGCTCCATCCCTGCCGTCCAATATCTCTGATTATACCCGCCCCGCAAAAAGAACACATCCCCGAAGTTCAATTCGAGACCACCATGAAGAAGTTTGGCTTTGTCGGGCTCGTCTTGTGATGTTAATAAGCCACGGTACTCAACAGTCCATGTGGATCTCACATAGTTGGTGTGTATCGGAAAGATTGCAGCCGCAACATCTACATCTTGTTTTATCAAATTGGGACGAGTCACTGTGCTCATTCGGACACCATGGCTTTGATCAAAGCTGGTACCTCCGACGTCTCGAACCACGGCACTCAAAGTTGGAATAAGCTGCCATGGTGCCGCCAGAATAAGGCCTACATCCGTAGACAGCCCCACACCTTCACTGGCAATGGCTTCGTAATTCAAAGGCCCCGACGCACTTAGCGTGGGATTATCAACCTCAATACGACTGATTAATTTTGTATTAAAGCCCAACTTCATTCTTCCATCGAAAAGACGAAAGTTAAATCCCAAGACAAAAGCGATGTCGTTGCGATAATAGGTATTAATAGTGGAACCATCGGCCGACATCTCTGCATCCAAAAGATAGTTGCCATAAAGACCAATACCAAAATTCCGTCCAACAAAAGATGGAAATATCTGAAGTTTGGAATGGTAATGGGCTTCCCGTTTGAGATTCAGCGCCGCCGCGATATCTTCTAAGGAATAGGGATTGGAAAAACTTTTATCTGTATAAAATCCTTGCGTGTGATAGCCGAATTCAAATTCCGGGTCAAAAACCGTTCCATAAAAATCACGCAATTTCCCCAATGCCGCAGGATTTATCAAAAGTGCGGTCTCATCATTGGTAACGGCAATACATGCTCCACCCATCGCCTGGCAGCGCACTCCACTATAGAAACTTCGACGCTCTTGCGCACTCACCTCGAAGGTGAATGTCATTAAGAAAATAATTTGCATGAGCGCGATCCACAAAATCCTTTTCATAGATACCTCGCGGGTTTACAAATTCTTATCGGCAATCAAGAGGTTCAATTTGAGACCCGACGGAAAATACAGTCCAGAGTCCAGCCACAACCGACCAAAATCCAGGCCTTGAGTCCAGCGAGAAGATGCCGATAGTATTTCTATGAAAAAACTCATCTTAGGTCTTTTAGTTCTCTTCTTCATCAGTCCCACCTACGCGCGACTGATCCAGTCTGAATTCGTGAAACAGTCAACTTCGGCACGAAAGGTTCAATCCACCGAGACCAGCTTAGGGAATGTGGTATTTAAAGACACCACCATCCCCTTCTCCGTCTTTCAAGAGACTTATCAACATCTGACCCCCTCAGCCTTCGAGCAAAAAATGAACGGCGCCCTTAGCGAAGGGCCTTTGATGTTCTTTCGATCTTTTGTGAATACTTACTATTTTGACCTCGCAAAAACCAATGACTCTCCCAATTTGATTCTCTGTCTGGGGGACGCCCATCCCGAAAATTTCGGATTCATTGATTTTAAAGGAGAAACTCGTTTTGTCTTTAATGACCTCGATGATAGCGGCGTCTGCCCTCTTGAGTATGATACTCTTCGCTACTTTACCGCGGTAGATCTTGCTTTCAACGACAAAAATTTGCTTGAGGACGTCATTAAAGAATACGTTCAGGTGACCAACGGGCACAAAGAGCCGACAAAAATTGCCAAAGCCCTCGTTCCCAATCTCGAAAAAAAAAGAAAGAAGAACCTGGAAAAGAACACAAATGGAAAAGCCTTCTTGACGTCCGACGAACTTTTGCCAGTCCCCGCGCCAATTAAGAACGGGCTGATTCTTGAAATCACTAAAACCGGAGTGTTGGGGACTTCCGAGATCCTCGATATCGCCGAGGTTCCCAGAGAAACCGGAGGCAGCGGAGGACTGAGACGCTATTGGCTTCTTGTTCGATCGCCACAAGGTCAAGACATTCTGGAGCTCAAAGAGATGAGTCGCCCCGGCGTCAGCTACGGTACCTGGCAGCAGCCCTCTTGGACTCAAAATCAGCGCCTGGAAAAAGTAAAAAAGTATGCGTGGAATGACAGTCCCATTTTCTATCACGCAATCCGCATTCAAAATCATGACTTTCTTATTAGAAGTCGTACAAAAGACTCTGTTTCTCTCTCGAAGCTCTCTGGGACTGAACTCAAAGCTTACCTTTTAGCCCAGAGCGGATGGTTTGCATCTTATCACCGCAACTTCGTGAAAGGTGAAATTCCCAATTTAGAACAGTGGTTGAAGCAAAATCTTGCCCTCATGAAAAGCCGTTATGCCAAGACCTTTAATAGTTTAAAACCTTAGTTGGAAGGGCCGTGTCTCAGACCAAGACAGTTCTTTTTATGAGTTAAGACCTTCCTCCTGATTCCGATAAGTATCTATGTCATCCCAGACTCTGACGAAGGAGATTTTTAAATGCAGTTCAACAAATCCACAGCCCTTGTTTTCGCATTAAGTTTGAGCGCTTTACTCACAGGATGTGAAGCGGAACAGACCGAAAAAGATATGATCGCCGAAGCACAGTTCTGCCTCGACGACGCACGAGACGCGACTTCGGCAAACGCTTGCATGAGCAAAATCAGCGGTTTGACGTCGCCTCAGGCTTACTCGCTTCGCTGCGCGGCAGGCTTTATTGCCGCCGAAGTCACAAGCCCCGAAAAACTCTCCACAGCGCTGAATGCGATTGGCAAAGGAGATGGTACGACGGCACTCTTGGGAACTCTCAATTTTGGTGATCTAACATTGGCTTCAAGCACAGCAAGCTCTTGTGCTCTGTCTGGTCAAACCGGGTTGTCCCTTTTAGGGGCCATGGCAAAAAGTGCGACGGCTCTTAGTAACGCCGCCTTGGATCTTGGTTCTTGTTCAGGGGGAATTCAAACTTGTGATGCGACGGCCATTCAAGGTGCCATCACCGATCTTCTCACGGATTTAAGTGGAACTCCGACGGCAGAGACGATTGCAACCGTAGAGGCCGTCGGCTCCTCTATTCAGACGGTGTATCAGTCCACTTGTGGTGGTAACGCCGCCGCCAATGAGGACATCTGTAATTCGATCAGCTCCGCGATTCAAAATCCGCCTCCAGGTGTTCCGGCGATTGATCTTTCAACAAGCTCATCAGAGGACATCGGCCATGCTTTGATTGCATGGTGGAAAAATCACTAACCACTGAATGAACAAACAAAAAAGGCTTCCGAAATGGAAGCCTTTTTTATTTCTAAATTCTTTTTATCTTTAAAAATCCAAATTCAATCTTGTCGCATAGACACGGCTCTCAACCGGAGTATTCTTGGTCCCCACATCGTCCGCATAACTGACCACATCCAAATTGAAAACACCTAGTTCTGCCGACAGCCCCGCTGTCCAGAACCCTTGACTAAGCCCGACGCGATAATGTCCCTTCCACCATGTGGTTACAGTCCAATCAAATTCAAAGCCCAAGTGAAGGCCTTTTCTCCAGTTAAAATCAGGATGTCCCAAATCGCGCACATCCAATACGCCCCGTCCTCCGAAAATCCACATCGAAGGATATTCCCAGCGTGACCCTAGGTCGACAACCCGATAAAGCTTTTCCGGCGTTCCGTTTTGAGCCTCTTTATTTAAAAGTTTCATCGATTGCCCAAAGCCCATTTCAGCAACGTTACGAACCACGGCACCAAAAGTTGGGCGCGCCAATCGCATCACTGACCAGAACCCTTCATCCGGAAGTTCCGGCGTCCACAAAAGCCCCAAATCCGCATCAATAGTGTAGCCCTCTAAGAGATCACTCTTACTCACGATCTCGCTGCTGTTCGCAAGATCGGCGGCACTGATGGACTTACTGAAATAACCGCGGTTGACAAATTTCCCCGTCACACCCCAAGAAAGGCGGCCATGATCCACACCTTTTAGATCATCCGCATACGCAAGCCCCAATGTGGTGTCCGCATAAACGGTCGCATTGATCGTAGGCCCCACCTGCTGATGCATCGCCATTTCCACACTCACGTCCACAGGAATCAAAGCGACTCCCCAGTTTGGTCGCACCCACACGCCCTCCAGAGGAGACAAACGCATAGAATAGACATCCCCGTAATGTTTTTGAATCAACTCAAGATACGCCGTCTGTTTATCGGACTCAGATTTTCCAGATTTTTCAATATCGCTGTACTCATTATAGAAATCCATCGCCCCCGGAGTGCCCGCGACACTCAGAGAAAGATTGATCTGTCCATCTTCCCGACGAGCCAGACCTGCCGGATTGTAGAAGATCGCAGAATAGTCGTTCGCAACAGCGACAAATGCATCCCCCATCCCCAAGGCACGTGGCGCTTGATATTGATGGTGAATTGTTGTGCTGATGCTCGCTGCCTGCGCCAGGGATCCAGCGGAAAATGCAATAAGGCTGGTGAGGATTAAACTTCCCCGTCTTGACATATAAGTGCCTCCAAATTTAATTAACAAGAAATGTCTGGGCAAGGAGCCCTCGACAATGATTGTAGACATAATTTATACTTTGTCGTATGCGACTTTTTCTTCCGCTTCTTTTTTTGACCTTGGTCTTGATGAACTGTCCCACGGGGGCAGCTCCTCAAACAACAACCACTCTAAAATCCTCCCCTCTTAATGCGAATGAGGACCCTTTACTTGAAAATAGCGACCCTACGACCCCACGTCGCAATCAACCATCTCTGTTCCTGAACCTTGCGGTGGGATTCTCTGGCGGAAATTACTTGGAGAGGGATGATTACCAGCAAGGCCCCTATCTAGCTCTCCGATATGCCCCCTTTAAGTGGGAGGCTCTTCCAACTTGGGACTACCAAGCCGAAGTCAATAAAGACAATATTATTGGTCTCTCCATAGGGCGACGCTGGTACTGTTGTCCCGACGATGCCTTTCTTCCTTATGTCAGATTGTCTGGTAGCACCTTCTTAGAAGGCTCCGGGGAACTTGCGGGTTTATTCGAAACCCGCCGCTGGCGCGCGCGTGCTTCGGTGGGAGTGGGGGAACGCCTTACCTCTGAATTTGGTGTGGGCACCGCTGTCACGGGACCCGATCTATTTGCTCAGTTTGGCTACAATTTCGCCTTCTAGGATTTCTTCTTTTCCTCAAGCCAATGCAAAAGCCTCTCAACTTCCCGAAGGAGATGCTGTTCATCTCGATTATTGTGCAGAACAAAGTCGGCCCGTTGCTCTTTGAATGGCATAGGAATCTGCGACGCAATTCGCATTTCAATTTCCTCTTCGGTCCAAGATTGGCGACGGCGCAATCTTTCTTTTTGCTGCTCCTTGGTGCAACTTACAACGATGATCCCATCAAACTGGTCCTGGGATTTTGTTTCAAATAAAAGTGGCACGTCATAGATAGCCAAAGGTTCTTTCATTTCCTCCAAAACTTGGCGGCGTCTTTGCGTCTCTTCTCGAATCAAGGGATGTAAAATGCCTTCGAGGCGATGCAGAAGTTCCGGATGTCCAAAAACCTGCTGCCCTAAACGACGGCGATCCAAAGAACCATCCGGCAACAACAAGTGTGGACCAAACTCTTGCACAACTGACTTAAGTCCAGGAGACCCCGGTTTCACGACCTCTTTCGCGACTTCATCAGCATCTATGACAGGAATAGAATGTTCTGAGAGTAAACGGCTGACGGTACTCTTGCCACAAGCTATACCTCCGGTCAGTCCTATCCATTTCATAGACAATTCTCCTTAAGGATTGTTTTTATTTTACCGATAGACCTCTCAAAGGGGAATAGATTTTCATGTCATCAGCCGTTGAACAATTTGGTAAGTACATCCTCCTCGAGCGCCTCGCTGCAGGCGGCATGGCCGAGGTGTACCTATCTAAGTCAACGGGCGCTGTGGGCGTCAATAAGTTCGTCGCTATTAAGCGTATTCTTCCCCAATATTCAGATCATCAAGAATTTATCGAGATGTTTAAAGAAGAGGCGAAAATTGCCGTGAATCTCAATCACGGAAACGTCGTCTCAATTTACGATTTCGGTGTAGAGCGCGGTCAGTTCTTCCTTGTCATGGAGTATGTCGAAGGAAGAAATCTTCGCCAAATTCTGAATGAACTAAAAAAATCAAACACTCAGTTCACCATTGAACAAATCGTTTATATGATAAAAGAGGTTGCGGCGGGACTCGATCACGCCCATCGCTGCATCGATGGAACGACCGGCAAGCCTCTCAATATCGTTCACCGTGATATGAGTCCTCAAAACATCATGGTTAGCTTTGAGGGCGAAGTAAAAATCATTGATTTCGGTATCGCAAAAGCTGAAACCCAACTGGAGGCAACAAAAGCCGGGACCCTCAAGGGTAAATACGGCTACATGAGCCCCGAACAAGCTGATGGACAATCCATTGATCCGCGCACGGATATTTTCTCAATGGGGATTGTGTTGTGGGAGCTTTTAGCCAATGATCGCCTCTTCACTTCCAACAGTGAGGCGGCCATTTTACGTAAAATTCGGGAATGCCAAGTCCCTTCCATCCGTAAGATCAATCCTTCCGTTCCGCCCGAACTGGAAAGAATCGTGAATAAAGCCTTGGCCAAAGATAAGAGTCTTCGCTATCAAACAGCGGCGGCCCTTCATCGTGATTTAAATCGTTTCTTAAATACTCAATATCCTGAGTTCTCTCCTCATGATTTCAGCGTTTTCATGAAGAACGCATTCTCGGCAGCTTTCTTGGAACAGCGTCGCAAGCTTGTTGAATTCGCCAAGATTCAAGGTTCAAGCGCGGAAGATAAAACTATTGTCACACAAACGGACCTTCGTTCCTCGCGCGGCCCTGTCGCCGCTCCGGTCGCAGACTCTGGGGAAAGTGACAAACTAGATATTGATACGTCGACAGACATTCGTGTCAATCTGGATAATTTAAAAACTCCTCCCAAACCGGCTGTGTCCAATGCCAAGCCGACCCCTCAGACCAATACCCAGACAAACACAAATATCACGCATACGCATACTCGGACTCAAGCAACGGGTACCATGACACGCACTCCCTCGGGAACCATCAGTCAGGGACCTTATACTGGGGTGCCAAGAAATGCGAACACCTCTTCCTCGATGGAGGATATCACCGGTCTTGCCATGAAAGCTGTGATCGGACTTGTTTTGGTCGTGGGTGGCTGGTGGGCCTATAACAATCTTATTGCTAAAAAAGGCCCCTCAAGAACTCCGACTGCGGGATTGGCTCCGGCCACTCCGACAGGATCTAGCGATCCAGCAGAAGGAAACGGAGAGGCTCAACAGACAGATATGTCTGCGACGGCTCCTCAATACACTGTCACACTGTATAGCACTCCTGATCGAGCCCGCGTGATACTTGACGGTGTCGATACGGGTGAATTTACTCCGACACGAAAAACCGTGAAAGCCAATACCCCCGTCAACCTTCGCTTAGTGAAAGAGGGTTATACGGATTTAGTGACAACCATCACGCCAACCTATGAAGCCTACACCTTCACAGGAACCATGCAAAGGCTTCCTCGCGTCGCTTCGGTTGTCATTAACATTGTCAATGGGGGGGCCAATCCCGAACTGCGTATCGCAGGAGTGCCCGTCTCCATCAAACCGTCAGGAGACGCCTATCTCATTCAGGCGGAAGTCGGCGTTAAAATACAGGCTCGAAATAAAACAACAGGACTTTCAGCAGAAACCACTGTCACTGTTCCTGCAGATCAAAGAAAAATTTTAGACTTGTATTTGAAGTAATCCCCCTTCGTCAGCAAGCTACTGAGGAGTATTTCATCATGATGAAGCCCACCACCTTGGGACAATCAATTTTGGCCATGCGCAACCGAAATCCTCAAAGTGTTGCCGTCAAATTCAAAACGAATGGATCTTGGCAATCCAAGAACTGGATCGAGTATTACAAAGATATTGAACAAATTGGTTCAGCCCTTCTCGCCTTGGGGATTGCTCCTGGCGATCGCGTTGCCATCATGGCCAACACACGTTACGAGTGGTCGGTGGCAGATTTGGCCATTTTCGGTATTAAGGCCATCACCGTTCCTGTCTACCAAAATAATACACCTGAAGATGTTGAATATATTCTCAATAACAGTGCTGCTCGTGTGCTTATCTGCGAAAGCCGGGGGCCATTAAAGATCTTCGAATCCGTCAAAGCACAGTGTCCTACCATTGAAAAAGTCATTGTCTTTGAAGACACTTGTCCCAACCCAGAGATTATTACGTGGAAGACCTTTCATGAAATGGGACAAAGTTATTTAAAAGCTCACCCTCGCCACTATCGTGAACTTTGTGAAACTCTCAAACCCGAAGACACTGCCACCATCTTATACACCTCAGGGACCACAGGCCGACCCAAGGGCGTCGTGTTGACTCACCTTCAGGCTTTTAGCGAAGTTTCCGAAGCCTTTCCTTTGTGCGGAGCCACTGAAAATGACACCTCTTTGAGTTTCCTTCCCTATGCCCACATCCTCGGGCGTATTGAGCACTGGGGACATTTGTTTATCGGCTCCACAATGGCTTACGCAGAGAGCTTAGAAAAAATCCGTAATAACCTGACAGAGATCCGTCCGACTTTCATCATGTCTGTGCCTCGCATTTTTGAAAAAATCTATGGGGCCATTTGGGCCCAGGTGCAAACTCAGCCCCTCAAACTCAAAGTCTTTAATTGGGCTTTGGATATTGGAAAAAAGGTGGGCGAATACAAAATGAGCGGTCAGATCTTACCGTTAGATCTTCTTCTGCAGTATGAGTTGGCTCGCAAACTGGTTTTGGGAAAAATCTCTGACGCTTTTGGGGGACGCCTTCGTTTTGCCATCAGCGGCGGGGCTCCGATTTCCAAAGATATCGCGCTGTTTTTCCATGCCGCTGGCATTCTGATTTTGGAAGGTTATGGACTTACAGAAACCACGGCGGCGATCACTGTGAATACGCCCTTCAACTATCGTTTCGGCAGCGTGGGTCGCCCCATTGGCGAAGCCAAAATCAAAATTGCCGACGATGGAGAAATCCTGATTAAAAGTGATAAGGTGATGAAGGAATACTACAACAATCCTGAAGAAACCAAAATGGTCTTCACCGACGGTTGGTTCCATACCGGAGATATTGGAGAAATTCTTCCCGGTGGCGATCTACGCATCACCGATCGAAAAAAAGATCTTATCAAAACGGCCGGTGGAAAGTATGTGGCTCCTCAAAGACTTGAAGGCTTCCTAAAGCTGTCTCCCTATATCGCCCATGTGCACATTCATGGGGATCAGAAGAAGTACATCGTCGCCCTTTTGACGCTAGATCGTTTAGCCGTTGAAAAATTGGCCAAAGAAAAGAACTTTGCTTATACTGATTGGAATTCTTTGGTCGCCTCCCCTTTCGTGCAAGATCTTGTGCGCAAGGCGGTCGCAGACACAAATTCAAATCTGGCAAGTTATGAGAGCATTAAAAAGTACCTGGTTCTGCCCAATGAGTTTACGGTAGAAACCGGGGAGCTGACACCCTCTTTAAAAGTGAAGCGTAAGGTGCTAGATCAAAGATTTAAGGATCAAATTGACGAGCTCTATTTATGAGAACTTTGTTAGTCACCTCGGCCGTGACCTTTGTTCCGAAGAACTATGATGGGCTGGTGCTTCCACTGGCCCGCAATCCTCACGTCGAGGGACTCATTATTATCGACAATCGCAGTTGGAATATCGTCGCCACGGCCCTGCTTCTTATTTTGAGTGGCGCGGCCCCACGAATGGGTTGGCAACTTCTAAAGAATCAGTTTGATGACTCCATAGAAAGAAAAAAGGAAGCCTTCACCAAAGCAGGAAAAAAGGTTTGGATTATTCATGACATCAATTCACCGGAAAGTCTGGAACTGATCGCCTCCCTACAGCCCGATCTTATCTTAAATGCGAGAACGCGCTCCTTTTTTAAGAAGAAGCTCTTAGCCATTCCCAAAATGGGATGCATCAACATTCATCATGGCCTCCTTCCCCATCAGCGAGGTCTTATGTGTGACTTTTGGGCCCATCTTTTGAACACTCCTGCGGGCTTCACTCTTCACGAGATGACCTCGAAACTAGATGACGGAGCCTTGTTAAAGGTCGTGGAAGTTCCCTCCGATAAAAAGGAGTACTTAAAATCCTTGGAAACCGGAGCGTCCCTTGAAGCCAGTGCGGCTGCCGAAGTTCTTTCACAAGTGGCCACTCTTGGAAAAATCCAAGGCACTGAAAATTTGAAAACAGATGCAACAGTGTATAGAACAAATCCTCGCTTGAGAGACTTCTATCGACTGCGTCTACGAGGTATCAGAATATGAAAACCATCCTTGCTCTGCACGGCAATCCAGGGCATCCCGATGACTGGGGTGTTCTGCAAAAAAATCTTCCCCCAGACAAGTACAACTTGATTCCGATCTCTTCGGAGAACACCGATTGGTTGAAAATTCTCACTAAAGATAAAACCAAAAAAATTCTTCTGGGACATTCTTGGGGCTGTTATAAGATCTTAAAAAGTCTGTCTCAATACCAGGAATATGTGGATCACGTCATTTTGATCACTCCCTATATTAAGCCCGAAAGGGAACTCCCCTCCCTGGCCAAAGTTCTTTTAAAGCTTCCTGTCCTGGGGGATTCTTTAATTAAATCCAGTCATGCCAAAACCAAAGACGGCTTCTTCAAGGATCTGATCCATCCTCTGACCCTTGAAAGTCATGGGTATCTGAAAACCGTTCAAGAGCGGCTTCAAGATTGGAAACTTTGGCAAAAGACTGCTTTTAATAAGATGAAGATGCAAGAGTCCCCGTGGACGCCTCAGGATCTCTGTCAGATCCCAATCACGGTCATATATGGAAACGACGATAAAATCAGTCAAGAGTCCCAGCAAAATGCCATCGTAAAACAATATCCCCATCACAAGATCGTTCGACTCCGAGGTGCCGGGCACGGTCTTCTGTGGTCTCATCCCTCAGAGATTTTACAAACCTTGGAGGAAAAAGTGTCATCCTCATCATCTCATAAAATCGGTTACTATCCTGGAAGCGATGAACGTAATAACGTGATCAGCTACATGGAAAAACATCTTAGAGAGTTCCCGGACCGCGTGGCCTTGAGTTGGGCGCAACGAGAGGCTTTACAAAGATGGGATGGAAACCCTCACACCCCTATCGCCCATGATAGCATCACCTATAAACATTTTGCCGCAAGAATCAACTCGTTTGCCCGCGGACTTTTAGATATTGGAATTCAAAAAGGTGATCGAGTCATCATCTTCCTGCCCATGAGTCTTGATATGTACACGGCTATGTTTGCCGTGCAAAGAATCGGTGCTATTGCCGTTTTCTTGGACTCTTGGGCCCGCAGTCATCACCTGGGTGCCTCGGCAGAATGTGTCGGCCCCAAAGCAATGATCAGCTTTAAGATGGCCTTTGATTTGGTGGATCAGGTCCCAGAATTCAAGTCCATGCCCATTCGCATTCTCTATGGACCTGGCGACAAATTCACACACAAATTTGAAGAACTTCTAAAGCAGGAGCCTTCACCTATTGCGCCAGTTGAAAGTGAATTTACCGCTTTGATTACTTTTACCACGGGATCTACCGGAAAACCCAAAGGCGCGAATCGAACTCATCGATTTTTGTCGGCTCAACATCACGCTTTGTCGCATGTTATTCCCTATACCGAAAAAGACAAAGATATGCCAGCCTTCCCGATCTTTAGTTTGAACAATCTCGCCTCCGGCGTGACAACAATTCTTCCCGCGTTGGATTTGGCGGCGCCTTCAGAAAGGGACTCTGCGATTCTGGCTTGCCAAATTTTGAATGAGAATATCAATTGCACGACTCTGTCCCCAAGCATGTTGGTCGGCCTGGCTCGCTATTGTAAAGAAAAAGGTCTGCAATTAACAGGTCTTCGTCGCGTGGTCACCGGCGGCGCTCCCATTTCAAAAGACGACGTGAAGGCTTTCTATGATATCGCTCCGCAAACCGAACTGTGGATTCTCTATGGGTCCACTGAAGCCGAACCCATGGCTCACATCGAAGGGCGGGATATGCTAAAAGAAAGCCAGATCTCAGATCCCGAGATCATCGAAGAAGGCGTGAACGTCGGGCATATCAGTGAAGACATCGATTACCGCTTCATTCGCATCAAAGATGGTCCGGTCGAACTTTCAACGACTCCATGGAGTCAAATTGAGGTCCCTCCGGGAGATGTGGGAGAGTTTATTTGCACGGGAGATCATGTCTGCCGCGACTACTACAATAATCCGGAGGCTTTTAAAACCACCAAGATTTTAGATGAAAAAAATCGTGTTTGGCACAGAACCGGCGACCTCGCTTATATAGATTCCGAAAAAAATCTGTGGATTGTCGGTCGCGTAAACAATGCCATTGAACGAGCTGGCAAGTATTACTTCCCCGTTCGCGCCGAAGTCCTTCTTAAACGTATGGACTTCACCTATCGCTGCGCCTTCTTAGGGGTCGAAGACACTAAGCTGGGGCAAGCCACCTATGCCGTCATCGAACTAAAAGGCGAGATTGACCGGGAAACATTCGACTTCGAAAAGGCAAAGAAGGAAATTCATCGCGTCTTTGAAAAGAACAAAATTCCCGTGGATGAAATTAAATTTGTCCAAAAAATCCCCATGGACCCTCGTCACCACTCTAAAGTGGAGTACAAAGTTTTGCGCGATCAACTGAAGGACCCCGGGGTGATTATTGGCTAAGTGGTGGATTCTCATCCAAGAGAGATTCAGTCCTCTGTCTTATGTGCCCATGATATTTCTATTTACATGGGCCAATGGACTTTATCTAACAACCTCCGCCGGCATTCCCTGGAATTGGCCCCGCTTTGCGACTGTCTTCGTGCTACTTTTGTCGTTCTTCTTTCGCATGCGTCTTTTTGATGAAATCAAAGACTATGAGGTGGATCTCAAGGTGAATCCAACGCGCCCTTTGGCGCGAGGAATCCTTTCCATTTCTCAGGTAAAAAAGGCTCTTTTTGTTTTAATTCTCTTTGAACTGACTGTTGCGGGAAGTTTAGGCCTCAATCCTTTGCTTATTCACGCGCTCGCCATCGGCTACAGCCTTCTGATGTACGAAGAGTTCTTTATCGGCGATTGGTTGCGCCCCCATCTGACAACTTATGCTGTGACCCACACCTTCGTGAGCACGCTCCTGGGACTCTCCAGCGCCGTGGCCATGACGGGCATGGAACTGACCAAGCTTCCCCCTTCAGCGCTTTTATTTTTTCTGATGAATTGGGCCTTCTTTAATCTTTTCGAATTTGCACGAAAGACCTTTGCCCCCTCTGAAGAGCGAAATCATGTCCCAAGCTATTCCAATATTTTTGGCTGCAACGGAGCCTTGCTTCTCTCTTTAAGTCAGGCTTTGGCGGGAGTATTGTTGATTTACTCTTACGATTCGAACCATCTTCTCGTAGCAGCGATGGGTCTTTACATGATTGCAAGTCTTTCCTATGTTTTTTTACGTACCGAAAAAGCCGCACGCCTCTTCCGGGGCCTTTCTGGTGCCTATTTACTTCTGCACTACATTCTTCTTATTTATGTTCTGGGGGCTTAATCTATGTTAGTCACACCGAAGTCCACGCTCTTTTTTGCTAAGAATGAAGCCGGAGGAAAAGGTTTTAATCTTTACCTCATGTCCCAAGCCGGACTTCCCGTTCCCGAATGGGTGGTTTTTGGAAAGAGATACTTCCACGAGTTCCTGCGTTCCCCAGGAGTGCAAAACTCTTTGGATCTGACTCTGGAAAGACTATTGACCCAAGAAATCACCGCTGCCCAGGCGGAAAAAGAGATCGCAGAGCTCTTCGAAAGAACCGCTTTACCTGCCAGTGTCTCTTCATCGCTGGAAGAGGCTCTTAAATCACTCGGTGCTCAGAATGTTTTTTCTGTGCGCTCCTCTGCCGCTGACGAAGACAGTCTTGCGCACTCTTTTGCGGGACAACTTTCAAGCTTTCTTTACGTCACCGGCAAAGAAGATATTCTGAAGTACATTCGCCAGTGCTGGGCTTCCGCCTTTTCAGAACGCGGATTGGTCTATCGAATAGAAAACCGTATTCATTTGAAAAAGATCTCTGTTTCGGTCGTGCTTCAGCGCATGATTGATCCGGAAAAATCCGGCGTTCTTTTTACTTGTGATCCTGTCGCGAAGAAGACTGATACCTTTGTGGTTTCTTCCGTGTATGGTGTTGGCGAAGGCTTGGTCTCAGGAGCCCTGGATGCGGATTCATTTTGGCTGGATGCCAAGAGTGGAAATCTCCTCAAAGAAGAAATCGTTGAAAAAAAAGAAATGATGAAGAAGTCCTCCTCAGGTCATTGTGACATGAAGACCGTGGCCGAAAGTCTTATCAACAAAGCCTCTCTGAGCCCCGAAGAACTTCGCGGTCTTTACCGACTGGGAAACAGTATTCAAGAGCAATATCATCGTCCTCAAGATATTGAATGGGCGATTGAAAATGGAAAAATCTATCTTCTGCAAACTCGCCCAGTGACCAGTTTGGACAAAGATCTTATCGGTTATCCCAATCTTTGGGACAACTCCAATATCATCGAGTCTTATGGCGGCCTCACGTCCCCTCTCAGCTTTAGTTTCGCATTAAGAAACTACAAGGCTGTCTATGTGCAGTTTTGCGAAGTTCTGGGTGTTCCCAATGAAATCATCAAGGACATGGATTCTTATTTAGGGAACATGCTGGGTTCTTTGAATGGACGAGTCTATTATAATCTCTTTAATTGGTATAAATTGGTTGGGGTTCTTCCGGGCTTTAAACAAAATCGAGAATTCATGGAAACCATGATGGGTGTCTCTGAAGCTCTCAGTGACGAAATCGCCAATCGCATAAAACCCCATCCCTCTTGGGACACCTTCTCAGGGCGTCTTCGCAAAATGGTGACCGGCTTTAATTTCATCAAGTACCATTTCACGATTCAAAGTGTCGTCGATGATTTTCTTCACACGTTCCACAAAGACTATGATCGCTTCCGCGCCATGCCTCTTAAAAGAATGCGAGGAGACCAACTTGTCCAAATCTATTTAGATATGGAAAGAAATATGCTCGGACGCTGGAAGGCTCCGATCATCAATGACTTCCTTTGCATGGTTCATTTCGGCCTTCTACGCAAACTGACGACCACGTGGCTGAAAGAGCTGGACTCGACAATTCAAAACGATCTTCTGGCGGGGGAAGGCGGACTTGAAAGTGCCGAACCGACAAAAGCCCTTTTAAGACTTGCAAACAAAGCCTCTCTGAACGAAGGCCTTCGCCATCTTTTAGAAACCACGGACCCTAAAGAGGGCCTTGAAGCTCTCAATCAATCACCTTATCAAGAGTTCTACAAGTCCGTGCTGGATTATTTAGATCGCTTTGGCTTCCGTTGTATGAGTGAAATGAAACTTGAAGAAATTGATCTTCTGACGGATCCTAGCTATCTATTTGTCTGCTTAAAAAACTATCTGAAGGCAGGACAAACTGAAATTCATGATGACTCTCATGAAAAGTCCCTCCGCCATCAGGCCGAGGAAAAAGTTGCTTCTCACCTCTCGGGCTTCAAAAAGAATTTCTATTTCTGGGTTTTGAAACATGCGCGTAAGGCCGTCAAAAATCGCGAGAACACCCGTTTTGCAAGAACTCGAATTTATGGAATCGCCAGAACCATCTTCCAAACGATGGGGGAAGATCTGGCGTCTTTAGGTGCCCTCGAAAATCCTCGGGATATCTTTTGGCTCACCATTGAAGAAATCTTCGGAATCTACAACGGAACTTTGCCAGCTTACAATCTCAAATCCTTTGTGGACCTTCGCAAGAAAGAGTACGACCACTTTCAAGAGGACACCGATCCCCGCGTGATGACTCGAGGAGCTGTTTATTGGAACAACAGCTTCATAAATGAGGAAGATCTGTCTCAGATTTCCAGCGAATCCGGCGAGTGGGATCTCAAAGGGCTCCCCTGCTGTCCAGGAGTTTTAGAGGGCACCGTGAAGGTGATCTTAAATCCCACGGACAACCTGGATCTCAACGGCGAGATTCTGGTAACAGCCAGAACTGATCCTGGATGGGTTCCACTGTATCCCGCCATTTCAGGTTTGCTGGTCGAACGAGGAAGTTTGCTGTCTCACTCTGCCATTGTGGCTCGAGAAATGGGAATCCCCGCGATCGTCAGCATCCCTGGCTTGACCAAAAAACTCAAAACCGGGATGCGTGTCCGTATCGACGCCAAAGCGGGAACCATTAAAATTCTGGATTAAAGATCTAATTGGCCTTCTTCGAAAAGATCAAGGCCCTTCATAATTTGCGTCATCTGATCGCTAAAGACCGTCGAAGGAACGTCCTCTAAGTCGACAGTCTTACAAGGAGGAACTCCAAAGACCGCTTTGTAAGGGTTGCAGGTGATCGTCGTTGAGCACTTTGAATTTGAACAGGCAATAGGATCCCCCGAAAAGAAATTCAGTGTGCGGTTTTCTAGGAAGGATTTGCTCCGAACTGCTTCCGCGCAGGCCGTTCGTTTGGTGCCGCTTTTGTCAGACGGACACATCCAATCAATGACAGCCTCTTGAAGGTCTTCACGTGAAGACTGCATTGAAAGGGGTGTCACTGACGGAGTTAAGAGCGTCAAGTGAATCAATGACTGTGGGATCAAATTCTCCGCCGGAGAAAACACCTTATAGAAACCCAAACCTTTTTCAAACTTTCCAAAATCATCAACATAAGAAGAGTTCACAGGTTTAAGACGAAGGCATTGTCGCGAAGTGCATTCCGTCACAGGTTGAATAATACGAGTCGTATTTCCTATGCGGGCTAAATGCTGAGGATACATTCCTTCATCATGATAATACCAGTTGCCATCGCTCATCATCTCTTGAAAGTCTGCGGAACTAAAGCTGCCAAAAACAGGACGACGCCATTTTTTTGCTGCCGCCGGGGCCAAAAGCCAACCCGAATTGCAAGAGTGAAAGATCGCGAAAGCATTGAGAGCAAGGACCTCCCCAATTTCTGCGAACTCCACATCCGTCTGATCAAGTCGATCGGACTTTGACTGAAGTCGAAATCCATTATAAGTGTTGGCATGACCGTAAAACTGAAGTGACGTGACCGGCGCTTTGAGATATTTCAACGCCAATACAAGGCGATGTTTTTCCAAACTATCTTGATCTGCTTTGCGAAAACCAAATCCGGCATCTATTAGAAGGTTTTTTTCATGTTCAAAGGACTCATTGACAGCACTTATGATCACACGCTGACGTTGCGGAAAACGATCCCGGGAAACCTTAGCGGCCAGAAGGGCCGATTTCAAAAACTGGGTTCCTTGATCATTGCCAAAGCCCGCCACAAAAACATCGGTGGGAACTCCTGCTTGAAGCTGCGTCGGTTCAGAGGCGATGAAATAGGCCCTCGCCAAAGAACTCCAGGTTCCTGCCAATAGAAGAATGACTCCCCAAAGACGCTTTACAGCCATAAAACCCCACCCTTATTAACCGTGAGGAATTTTTTAGCATAACGAGGGGGATATAGAAAGAACCCGCTGGAATTGCGGGTTCTCATTGTAAAAAGACTTTATCGGGCGACAAAAAGTGTCAAATACTTAGACAGCTTTTAAGGCAGAAGATTGATCAACTCACTTCGAATCTCACGCCCCTGGGCATCCACCGAGATCGCCTGTACCTGGTAGTAGATCCCGCGAATTAAACCGCTCAGTTGCACGGAGTGATCTGTTGTTAGAGTGGTATCTGCCTCTGTTAGAATCTCTTCGCCTGTAAAGATATTGAGGATTCTAAGCTGACTGGATGCGGGCAAGTTTGTCTTCCAAGACAGCATCGCATTGGGAGCCTGAGCAGAAACCACTTGGAATTCGCTCAAACTTAGCTCTTCCACCGTACAAGGATTCTGTTTTTTCTCTGGCATCTTAAAATTTGCCGGAGCGATCGTTTTCCAGCCGGTTTTCTGCAGAATATTGACCGAGAAGGATTTCTTTCCTTGATTCTTTTTGAAGAAGAAGTCATTGCTGGCGATGCCACAAAGATCATGACGAGAAGGATTACTCCAGGTCTGTGCTTTTTTATGCAGCTTCCACACCAGAACATTGGCAATATGATAACGAGGTCCCTGATAGTACAAAATCTTCATGGGGACTTCAGATTCTTTTGTCAAACGAATGGTTCGATAAGGACATCCTAGGCGGGTTGAATGATTGCCATCGTTATTGATAAGTTCATTCCACGTTTCGTTTTCTTTTATAAAAACACGAGCCCCATCATCTGAAAGGATTGCGATCTCATAGTCGCCTTCCTTGTCACCTTCCGACAACTTCAGGACCGAATCATATTCAATGGCAAAATTCTCGATCACTTTATTTCCTTGCGCATCCACCAAGGCGGCTCCCCCTACTGTGGAAAACCCTTCCGTGAAAGCACGAGTCGGCACATTGACATCCGCAAAATAAATATTTTGTTCCAGTCGAAGTCCCTTATTGTAATAGTCCATCACACTGGACACTTTAGTTCCCATCTCGGGAGTCCTAAGAATCAACTTCGCTACCAAACCACTGTCCGGAGAATCACTGGCATTATTCGAAAGGGGATCGCAGACTGTCTGATCTGGATCCGCAGACGGAAAGTCCACCGTACCCAAAGAAGGACCTGTCGGCGTTTTTTGAAATCCTCTTTTAATCTTAAATGAGCACGAGATCTTCTTTAAATTCCCCTTCTCAAAGCGAATATCTTTGGTGAGCGGCTTCGCCTCAGCAAATGAGAATAGAAGAACGGTGGCAATAAGGGCTTCTATCTTGTACATGCAACATCCTTTATCAAGATAAACCTGTCTTTAAGATTAACAGAATTGTAAGAATGGGGAAAGGTTGGGAGAGCGCGAGGACGAAGATGAGATTTTTAGAGACTTAATTTGAGACTTTATTCCAAGCCCAACTTCTGTTTTATCAACTTGAGATCATTTTTAAGTTCCGCATTCTCAGTCTCAAGTTTTTGGATACGCAGTTCTTTCTTTTGAATGTCTTCATCAAGGGAGGCAACTTTTCGCTCTAAAGAATGCAACTGATCGTCAGTCGCTTTGCAGAGACCATACAGTTCCTTGGTGGATTCAATCAGCGGAGCCACCAGTTTGCTGTAAGCAACGGCCTTGTAGCCATCGATACCCGTGATCACTGCTTCCGGATAGACCTCTTCCACTTCTTGAGCAATCACCCCAATATCAGGTCCCGATGTGAATTTCTTTTCTGGAAACTCATCCGTCTTCCAACTGAACGACACTCCTCGCAGCTTAAGAAGCTTTCCCAAAGCATCGGGCAGCTCGGTAATATTATCTTTGTAGCGGCGATCGGAAGCCGCAGTCCAAACCGAAGCTCCTCCCGCCGTTCCATTGACATAGAACGTAAAGCTGGGAGCTGTCGTCGTGTTAATACCGACAGTGCCATCATTATAGATCGAAAAGCGTGGCGTTGTGGATGCCGAGTTGTCAACAATTTGGAAAGACCGAGGATTCAGATTCGATGAACTTGTCACCCGCAATGAGTAGCTCCCCAATGATCCATTATTATTTAAAATACTGATACCGGTATGAGTACTATTTCCACCCATGATGCCGACAGGAATGGCGTCTCCACTAGAAACCATAAGTGGATAAACGGGACTAATCGTCCCAATCCCCACTTTCCCCGCAGAATCAATCACCATGCGTTCGCTATTGTTAGTCTTAAATCTCAAAGCAAAGTTATCATTTGTTCCCATTATGGAATCTGCATTATAACTATTCCCACCATAAGCCATCAGCCCTGAACCAGAATAGGGAGTACATCCCATTACCCCGAACGTGTCGAATGTGATCAAGTTTCCAGATCCACAGTTAAAGGGAACTAAAGAGCTTCCCGTCGCATCTGATGCGATCATTCGGTTGGCGGCGAAGGTGTTCACTCCCGTTCCGCCTTGAGAGACAGGCAGCGTTCCCGTAATCTGCGCCGGTGTCACACTTAAGTTCGTCGGCATCCATGTAGAGCCACTAAATTGCAGGACTTGCCCTGTCGCTGGCGTCGTTGCACTAACAGGTCTATTCTGAAGACCTGACACTGTCGGATTGGGATAGCTTCCCGCCAAATCCCCTCCGGCAGTTCCGCCAGGAAGAACTCCTGAAATCGCAACTTGCGACGCTGCCGTCAAACGCCCTTGAGCATCCACAGAGAATGTGGGAATTTGTGTGGCAGAACCATAGCTCCCCGCCGTGACACTGGTATTCGCCAAAGAAATCGTTCCCGCATTCGCGATCGGACCACCAGTTAGCCCTGTGCCCGTTGCGATGTTAGTCACCGTTCCCGTGCCTGCGGTTCCCGAACTCAATAACGACCAAGTTCCATTGTCTCGATAAATCTTTTGGCTGTCTGTCGCGATATAAAGAAGTCCCGTATTTGTCGCTGCGGGTTTTCCTGCTTCAAGACCCGCTTGAATTCCCGGCGTCGAAGCCACATTCTTCACCGCATCAGTAATAGCATATCCTGCTAATGTGGTGGGTTTCCCTGTCGTGATTTTTGACCAATCCAGACTCGGAATATCCGCGTCCGCTAAAGTCGCTATCCCATTCGTAACCCGCCCCTGAGAATCGATTGTCACTTTAATGTAAGTGCCAGGGGTTCCCACATTCGACAACGACAGCGTCACCGCTCCAGAAGCTCCTC
>JANJTG010000457.1 GCA_024711265.1 Bdellovibrio sp.
CGACTCATCGAAACTCATCAACTTCATCGTACGCTCAGATTTATACTCAATACCGTTGGCGCTGACGAGTTCGGTCACAACCACACTGGTGTCGAGTTTCTTCATGAATGTGCGAAAAGCGTGGTCCGTGATCCCTGCCATAGGGGCCAGGACAAAGGGATTTGTCTTTAGGGCTTGAACTGGATTCATAAGGGAAGCGGTATATCAAAAAGGCCTTAAAAAAGGTACATTTGTTTTAAAAAAATGACCTTATTTCATAGGTTTATGAGTCCATAAGCAATGTATTCGATCTGAGCCCACCAGCAGCCGCTAGAGCCAGGTCACTCGCCCTTCCAACTGCCGAGGCGCCTTGGGAGGATTGTGATCCGGGTATCCACACACCATAGCGCAAAGAAGTTCCAATTCTCCTCGTTGGTATTCGGGAAGTTGGTCCACACCTAAAAATCGATCCACTTCTTCTTTGATTTCAAGGGGAGCCCCCATCGTGCAAGAACCCAAACCCTCTACCAAACAAGCTAGATTCATGTTTTCCACAGCCATATACACAGAACCAATGCTGGTGTGATAGCGCTCTTCGGAATCATTGTGGGAATACGCAAAGATAATCACCGGCGCATCCCCCAAAGTATAAAAAAATCTTTCGGTGAATTGATAAAGAGACGGCTTCAGTCTTTGTGATAGGACCTCTTTAATGCCCAACCAAGATTTTTGAGAATACTGAAGATACTCCTCGCGCTTTTTTCCCGTGACGACAAAAAATCGCCAGTTCTGACGATTTTTTCCTGACGGAGCATGCATACCCGCCATTAAAACTCTTTCAATCACTTCTTGCGGAACAGGATCGGTTTTATACTTGCGTATCGACTTTCGCGATTCAATCAACTGATAAAAATCGTTCTTTTCCATAAGCTATCCCATCTCCTCGGTGCCAGCTTCAATAAAACATTCATGCAGACGACGAACGGCCTCGGCTCCTTGCTCTTCATTAACTAAAAAGCAGAAGTTGTGTTTACTCGCCCCCAGACAAATCATGCGAACATTGATATCTGAAATCGCCTCAAAGATTTGTTTTCCAAGACCAGGAGTGTGATTGATGTTATTGCCGATCAGTGAAATCAAAGCGAGATTTTCTTCGACTTGCACCTCGGCAATTTGCGACAGATCACTGATAAGTTTTTTATTGAGAAGTGTTGAATCATCCAAAGTCACACTGACGGAAATCTCAGATGTCGTAATAGCATCGATACTGACTTTGTGATCATTGAATATCTTAAATATCTGAAACAGAAATCCATGCGCATGCAACATCTCCGGCGTCGACAAGGTTACAAGGACTTGCTTTTTTCGCAGCGCCATCGCGCGAATCAGAGGATGATCTTCAACGTCCTTGCGAACCCAAGTGCCCTTAGCATCTGAGGCAAAACTAGAGCCCACAAACACGGGAATATTTTTTCGAATCGCAGGAAGCAAGGTCGCGGGATGAAGAACTTTCGCTCCGAAAGTAGCCAGTTCAGACGCCTCTTTAAAGGAGATCTCGCGAATGGGTTTTGCTTGCGGGCAAAGCCGTGGATCCGTCGTGGCAATTCCCGCAACATCAGTCCAGATCTCTAAGATATCAGCAGAAACTCCTTCCGCCAAAATGGCCGCCGAATAGTCGCTGCCACCTCGACCCAAGGTTGTTGTAAAACCATCCTCGGTCATTCCAATAAAACCTTGGGTGACAACCACTCGTTTTCCCTCGCGTAAAAAACCCAGATGCTGAG
>JANJTG010000361.1 GCA_024711265.1 Bdellovibrio sp.
GCAGCCGCACGGGCGCTTCGCCGGCGATGTCGATGGTGCAGCCGTCGTTGTCGGAGTTGCGGGCCATGGAGTTGAACCACGGGTCAGCCATGTAGGCGCTCACCTGCGCCGGCCCGCCGACCGGGTCCTGCCCCGCCTGCCCGCACGCCTCACCCGGCTGGAGGTAGACGATCGGGGACCTGTCGTAGTCGGCACAACGAAGGGTGATCGCCGCCGGGGTCACGGCAGCGATCGTCGGCTTGTGACCGGGCACACCCGACACCACGACAGCGGCATCCTGGCTCGCCGGGACTCCGGTCCAAAGGATCCGCTCCTTGACCCAGATGAGTGTATTCGCGTCCCAGCGCTCGTTCCTCGGGTCCCACTGGCGGTCGCCGTCGATGTCGATGAAGGGCTCGAACTCGTTGCGCGTGCCGTCGTCGTTCATGTCCACGAAGGGCTCCGGCAGGTCGTCGAAGGGCTCGCCTTGGTCGTAGACGCCGTTGTTGTTGAAGTCGGTGAACCCCTCTTCCCCGGCGGTGACGGCGAGAAGCGTCACGAGGTTGTCGCGCGGGTTGTTCTCGAAGAACCCCGAGCCATCAGGCTTTTTGCGAATCGGGTCCGGTCGTCGCGGCTCGCGAAGGTTGTACATCCGCAAGCCGACCGCCACCCCGGCCAGCGAGAGCGGATTCTCGACCCACTCGTAGGGGTGCATCCACAACGGGGCGACGTAGTCACCGGTGTGCTCGAGATCGTTGGCCGGCGTCCACGAGAAGACCTCGGGCGTCACGTCCATCGGGAGCGGGTACGAGGTCTTGTACAGCACCGTCGCGTTGCCCACGACGTCTGACAGGGAGGTCTCGCTGGGGCCGATGGTGCCGGCCTCGGCGAGGAACGAGACCAGCGCGCCCTCGACGCCGTCACCGTTGCGATCACCCACGTGCGCGGTGCACTCGATGCGCGAGCCGGCGATGAGGTACCGCGTCTGGTCGTACGCGCCGATGGCGTGGCGACCGCCCGTGGCCGTGCCGCCGATGGGCCCGCACTGGAAGGTGAACTGGCGCGCGCTGGGCACGGTGCCGGCGAAGGTGATGGGCGGCGAGAAGACCTGCTTGTCGCCCGCGGTGGCCACCACGATGATCGAGTTCACCCGGCCTGAGGCGACGACCTGGGTCTCGGCGTAGCCGCTGCCGCGAATCGAGGTGGCCGACGCCGGGCTGAGCGTCACGCCGGCCTTGTCGGCGGCCAGCTTGAAGTCGACCTTCGTGCCGGCGAGCGGGTTGCCGCGCTCGTCGAGGAGCCGGAAGCGCACCGTGACGACCTCGCCGAGGCGCGGCCGCGCAGGGGTGATCTCGACGAACTCCATCACCGACGGCGACGTGGGGCCGCACGCCGACAAGACGGCGAAAGCGAGCATCGCGGACAGGCGCATGCGCATTGCGTCGACTCCTGAATGAAGCGGGGAAAACGGACGAGGCATCTTCGAAGCCCGCCCCGGAATGGTCAAGGGAACTCGCAGGTTACCGGGTGCCCGCGCCGATGGTGCCAAAGCGGCTGACGGACAGCGAGGCCCCGAAGTCGGGGAAGAGGAGCCGGCCGGCGGCGTCGAGGCGCTGCGTCGCGGCCACCTCCAGGCGCCAGCAGTCGCAGGCCGGCGTGAAGGCCACCCCGAGGGTGTGCTGCACCAGCGCCAGGGTGGGCGTGGTGGCCATGGAGAAGAGGCGCTCCATCACCAGGGCATCGTAGCGCAGGCCCACGGGCCCGAAGTTCCATCGGGCGCCGAAGACGACCTGCTGCAGCCGCGTCGTCGAGGTGTAGCCCTTCTCGCGCAGGAACAGGAGGTCGATCGGCTGGCGCGTGCGCGCGGTGCCCTCCATCAAGATGTTCTCGTAGGCGCCGTAGGCCGAGTGCCCGCGGCCGTCGTCGAGGTCGACGCGCCCCTGCAGCCGGGTCACCTCGCCGGCGAGCGGGTCGACGCGCAGCACGCCCTGGGCGGAGAGCCACCCCACCCGGCTTCCCACCCGGCCATAGCTCTCCGCGAGCCCGGCGACGCCG
>JANJTG010000364.1 GCA_024711265.1 Bdellovibrio sp.
GGCCGCGCGCGCCGACGGCGATTACGAGATCGCCGAAGCCCGCGGCGACGAACTGCGCCAGCGCCACGGCGAGACGAAGGCCGCGGCGACGATGCGCGAAACCCTGGAGCAGGTGCGCGTCGCGGCCGAGGCCATGCGCGAGCGTCGCCGGCTGGTGCAGCTCTGGGACTACCAGGCCAACCCGGCGACCGGCGGCATCCAGCACACGGCCGGCCTTTACAGCCGCGTCGCCGTGGACCCCGAGACCGGCCGCGGCCTCGCCATTCCCGACGCCCAGCTGATCCTGCGCCGGCACCCGGAGTGGGGCGAAAGCGCCTACCTCGTGCTGACCCAGAAGACGCTGCAGTGCGGGCCGCCGTGCCGGCTGAAGATCCGTTTCGACGACGGCGAAACGCTGTCCTTCGAAGGCGACCCGGCCGACACCGGCACCGGGCCGGCGCTGTTCATCGTCGACCGGGACCGTTTCCTGGCCGCGATGACCGAAGCCACGCGCGTGCGCATCGAGCTGCCGCGTTCGGGCGCGCTGGTGCCGGTGTTCGAATTCGAGGTGGGCGGCTTCCAGCCGGCGCGGCACCTGCGCGACTGAGCTCAGCTGGCCGGCGCGAGCGCCTCGAGCCGCAGCCCGTCGCCGTCGAGGCGCAGCACGCTGCCCTGGTCGTACCAGTCGCCGAGCACGATGCGCTGGGCGCGCCGGCCCGCGATTTCCAGCGCGTGGCTCGCCGGCCGGTGCGTGTGGCCATGGATGAGCCGCGTCACGCCGTGGCGCGCCATCACGTCCTCGACGGCGGCGGGCGCGACGTCGGTGATGGCTTCCGACACGCCCTTCTGGTGCTGCTGGCTGGCGGCGCGCGCCTGCGCCGCGAAGGCCTGGCGCGCGGCCAGCGGCTGGGCCAGGAACGTCGACTGCCAGGCCGGGTCGCGCACCTGGCGGCGGAAGGCCTGGTAGGCGAGGTCGTCGCTGCACAGCAGGTCGCCGTGCATCAGCAGGGTGGGGCGGCCGTGCAGCGACACCACGCAGGGGTCGGGCAGCAGGTGCGCGCCGCAGCGTTCGGCCATGGCCTGGCCGGAGAGGAAGTCGCGGTTGCCGCGCATCAGGAACACCGGCACGCCGCTGGCCACCAGCGCGCGCAGGGCCGTGCAGACCGAAGCGCCCGGTTCACCCGGGTCGTCGTCGCCGACCCAGGCCTCGAACAGGTCGCCGAGGATGTACAGGGCCTCGGCTTCGCGCGCTTCGCCGCCGAGGAAGGCCAGGAACAGGGCGGTGATGCCCGGGCGCACCGCGTCTAGGTGCAGGTCGGAGACGAAGAGCACGGTCATGGCGGGGTCGGCTCCGGCGTTTCGGCGGCGGGGGCGGTCGGCGCGGCCGGTTCCAGCAGCATCACCCTCTCGATGACCACCGGTACCGTCGGCACCCAGCCCGGGAAGGGGCCCCGGGCCGCGGTCGGCACGGCGGCGATCCGGTCCACCACGTCCAGGCCCTGCAGCA
>JANJTG010000054.1 GCA_024711265.1 Bdellovibrio sp.
CGGCTCGGCCAATCTTAGAGTTCTTTGTTACAGTATAAACGGCACCATCGGGATCGCGAATCATCGCTCGCGGCGTACGCACATCCCACAAAATACCCACCACTTGCAAACGCTCCAATTCCCAACGCTGCAGGGGCTCAACAACTTCTAAACCCTTTGCGGCCTCAGTATGCACCGGACGCACCGTACGGAAGGCTTTGAATGGATCTCTCTTGCCGGTGGGATCGTAAGAGTATTCCTCCCGAGGCATAAATTCTTGTGGCGGAGCCGTCATGCCGTCGCCAACTGGCATTTCGGCCGCAGGAGGAGGTGGCGGAACCTCTTGTTTTTTTTGCGCTGGGGGCTGCGTCCCCGCGGGGGCTTGTGTCCCTGTGGGAGGAACCTGAGTCGCCTCGATTTCTTTCATAAAATCCGCAGGCAAGTCGCCACTTGCAGGAGCCTCTTGAGAGTGCGCCGGAGCCATGAACTTCGCGCTCACTGCAAAAGCGAGCCAAAGTCCCAAGGAGGCTACTAAAATGTAAGATAACATCCATCTTACAGACTTCACTGCCGTTTCTCCGCACCTTCTTCAGGTTTTTTCTCAGGAGCCAGTTTATAACCGACCACTTGCCCCTCAAATTTAAGTTTCTTATTGCCCGTACCGGACTCAGTCAAAGTCACGTTCTTTACACGAGTCATTCGTTCCGCCGTTGAAACCAGGAAAGTAAATTGCGCAAGTTCCGCATAACTTCCCTCAAGAGTCACATCCACAGGTACTTCTTCAACAACTTCTTTTTTTATGTTCTCTCCGGGTTTCTTAGATTTAACACTGACTCCGGAGTTTCTTGCAAAATCGTCAATCGCTTTATTGATATCGATGGAAAACAAAGACGACGGCAAACGACGCGAGATCTCTTGGTACTTTTGACTGAGTTGTCCGACCTTCTCTTGCATTTCCTGAACTTGTTTTAACGTCGCGTCCGTGTCTTTTTTCTTGTTTTCTTCAACCTGAAGCTGCTGAGTCAGTTGTCCCACCTGAGCATCAATGGCGGACCCGTCATTATAAACCGCATACCAATAAAACGCGGTCAGTCCCAACCCCATCATCAGGATCTTGCCAATCTGTTGAGCTGCGAGAGTTTCAAAAAACTTATTCATTGAGGTCTCTCCAACAAACAACTGATCTCAAACTTTTTCAAAGTCACCCCATCTTGAACGACTTCGCTTGAGTTCAAAAGAATCACATCCATCAAAAAAGCACTTTTAGTCAAAGCTTCCAAAAAAGTCGAAACTTCATAATCACTTAATGCCAACCCCTGAATATTCACCTTCTCGGGACTGATTTGCACACGAGTCAACCAGGCCTTTTCAGGAATAACCGTCTGCAGAAGCTCCATGACCCGGATCTCACGCTGACGGTCTTTAGAGATCTTTTCTAATGCGGAAATACGGGCCTCAATCAACGCCTCATCTTCCTTAAACTTTTTAATCTCTGCCACAGAAGCCGCTTGCTTGGAGTTGTAACTCTGCAACTCAGCGAGAACCTGATTCTTGGCGTTCAAATCTGCCACTTTGGCCGGGACATTCTGATTTTCGTATATATACAATGCCAAAGGCCCCACCAAAAGAAGCACAAGGCGCTTCATGGCCTCTTTACGAATCTGATCCGGAGATAAAAAAGAGTCCGAAGATATTCCTAAAGAGGCTCCGAGAGAAGCCCCTGTGCCGATAGATGCTGAAGACGCCAGATTAATCTTAATCACGTCGCATCCCCCACTTCACGAAGAGCCAAGCCCGTCACCACACCAGCAAAAGAGCTGATCTGTTCCAGATACTCTGGAGAAAACTTTTTAGGGTTGGCTTTCACGCGCAAGAATGGGTTAAAAGGCTCAAGCAAAATACCAGTCACTCTTGAAACCGTTTCCGTCAAACCTGAGGTCGCAGAACTTCCGCCGGTATAAAAACATCTATTTAAAACAAGACCGTTGGTGGTCGCACTGAGGAAGTCCAAACTGCTACGAATTTCTTCCGTTACGGCTTCGTTGGTTGCGCTGATAATGCTGTGAACCTCATCAGGAACTTCCCGACGCGAGATCGCGCTGAGCTTAAGAGCTTCCGCCTCCGCCACGGTGACCCCCATGGCTTTGTGAATTTCATTGGTGTAGTTCGCACCCCCGACCGGAATGTCACGACAGAAAATAACTTCACCATTCTGAAGGACCACGAAGTTCGTGATCGAAGCTCCGAAATTCAAAATACCGATCACTTCGCCGGGAATTCTTCCATAATTCAACTCAAAAGCATTTGCCAAAGCAAAACCACTCACATCAAGAACACCGCAAGTAAGCCCACTCACTTCAATAACTTGAGTGTATTGAGTGACCAGCTCGTTTTGCGCAGCAATCAAAAGAATATCCATCGTATCCGGAGAGCTGCTGGCGGTAAGAATATGATGGGCCAAACTGATATTATTAATATCAAACGGAATATACTGCTCTGCTTCGAAGCGAATTTGATCTTTGATAAGTTTTTTATCCATTTTCGGAATCGTGATTTTCTTCACGATCACCGCTGTTCCCCACATTGCGGTAGCGATACTTTTACGCTTGGACTTTACTTCATTCACCAGAGATTGAATCGCCATACCGACAGCGCCGATATCCGCAATCTCCCCGCCAGACACGGAATTCGGGGGAGTTGGTGCAAAACCAAAAGAAAGCAGCTGGGCTCCTTTGCCGTTGAAGTCCATTTCAGCCAGTTTTATGGAACTCGTGCCGATGTCGAGTCCGATGACCTTTTTCGATTTAAAAAACATGCTTTCGCTGCTTCCCCAGTTGTACCACTAAAGATGTATTTTCAAAGACTTACGTCTTTAGACGCAAGTCTTGAATAATAAAATTATTTCTGGTTGGGCTATGAATGTCAAATAGGGGTCTAGTCCGCGACTAGCTTAATCCCGGAAGAAAGAGGTCCAGATACCACAGGGCGATCGTCTCGCCTCCGAACAAATACAAAACAGCACCCAAAGCAAGGTAAGGTCCGAAGGGAATCACAGTCTTTAGTCCAGCCTTTTGCTTTCTTGCGACGATCAATCCCACCACACTTCCGATGATCGCCGAGGACATGATCACAAAAGGAATCGCCTTCCACCCAAGGAGGGCCCCAATCCAAGCCAAAAGCTTGATATCGCCGCCCCCCATGCCCTCTTGCTTGGTCAATAGATAATAGACGTACGCCATTCCCCAAAGAAAACCGCCACCCATCAAAACGCCAAAAAGTGCATCTAAAAAGTCCCGTTGGGGATTCAAAGCAGCCCCGACCAAACCAATCACAATACCTGAAAGAGTAAATTCATCCGGCAAAATCATGTGATCAATATCAATAAAGGTACAAACCACTAAACCAAAGATGAAAATCAAATACTCCAAGAGCGTCCATGAAAGACCGGCATAATGATAGCTGAGCGCAAAAAGCACCGCCATGAACAGCTCCACCAAGGGATAACGGAAAGAAAACTTTGCTCCACACTGACGGCAACGGCCACGCAAAAGAAACCAACTCAATAGCGGAATATTGTCGTACCATTTGATCGGGGTTTTGCAGCTATAACAATAACTGCGGGGTTTTACGACGCTCTCTTCTTTAGGCAGTCTGTAGATAATGACATTTCCGAAACTTCCAAAGATCGCACCCAAAACAAAAAAGAGCCCATAGAGGAAAGTATCCAGACTAAACAATGTCTTTTCTCCTGAAGAATAAGTTGGTCAAAAGAATCAGTAAAAGAGTCCACCCGGTCATATGAGCCATCATCCACAATACATCTTGTACCGGAATTCCTTTTTCCAAAAAGTAGGCGGACTTCCAATTGATTCGATATAACTGAGGTGTGATCCAATGAAAAACTCGAACGGCTTGAATAAAAAACTCTTCTTTGCTTTTCTCAGCAAAAAAAGCCAGATCCCCCAACCAGTGACCCAGTAAAAACACCATGATCCCAGCCCCCAAGGCCAAAACCGGTCGCACAATCAAACTAAAACAGATCACCAAACACAGAATCACTACACCTTCAAACCACAGACTTAGACAGATCTCGACAAAAGAAAGCCACAACTGAGACTCCTGCCAGATTCCCAGCAACATCGACAAAAGAATCGCCAATGCA
>JANJTG010000465.1 GCA_024711265.1 Bdellovibrio sp.
TCAGTGAACAACGGACCTTTTGCGGGGCTTGATGGTAAAAACGTGACTTCACGTAAGATCCTTGAGCGTTTGGAAAGAGAGCTTTTGTACAACGTGGCGATCCGCGTGGAAAAAACAGACAACACCGATGCCTTCAAGGTTGTGGGCCGTGGAGAATTGCAGTTAGGTGTTTTGATTGAACAAATGCGCCGTGAAAACTTCGAGCTTTTGGTGTCTAAGCCAACGGTTGTCTTCAAAGAAGAAAACGGCAAGAAGATGGAGCCGATGGAGATTGCAGTTATCGACATCGAGGACCAATTCGTAGGTGCTGTGACTGAAAAACTTGGAAAACGTAAAGGTGTTATGACGAACATGGTTCAAAAAGGATCTGGTCGTACACGTCTTGAGTTCCGAATTCCTTCTCGTGGTTTGATCGGTTATCGTTCTGACTTCTTGACGGACACTCGTGGTACGGGTCTTTTGAATACGCAGTTTGATGGTTGGGATGACTACCGTGGTGAGATTGAACACCGTATGAATGGTGCGATGATTTCTGACCGCAAAGGGAATGCGACCGCGTATGCGATTTGGAATCTTCAAGAGCGTGGTATCATGATGGTGGAACACGGGGACGATGTGTACGAAGGCATGATCGTTGGTGAACACGCCAAAGAGAATGATCTAGAAGTAAACATCACTCGCGAGAAAAAATTGACGAACGTACGTGCTTCGGGTTCTGATGAAGCTATCCGTCTGGTTCCTGTGAAGAAGATGACTTTGGAAAGAGCGATGGAGTGGATCAAAGAATCTGAATTGATCGAAGTGACTCCTAAGAACATCCGTCTTCGTCTTCGTGAACTAGACCCTCATAAACGTGCGAGAGCAGCGAAGGAATAATGAGTACGAACGTCGCCATTGAAATTAAAGATCTGACAAAGAAATACGACGATAAAGTCGCTGTGGATGGAATCAGTCTTGAGATTTATAAGGGCGAATGTTTTGGACTTTTAGGTCCTAACGGGGCGGGCAAATCAACAACGATGAAGATGATGTATTGCTCGGCCCTGGTTTCCAGCGGCGAACTTTATGTGCTGGGTCTGAATGTTAAAAAGAATTATCGCGAGATCAAATCTCGCATAGGGGTCGTCCCGCAAGAGGACGGCCTTGATCCTGACTTTACCGTTCTTGAAAATCTTCTTGTCTATGCTAGTTTTCACAAAATCCCCAAACCGGAAGCAGAACTTCGGGCTCAGGCTTTATTGCGTCTGATGAAGCTGGAAGAATATCAAGATCGCTCGGTTGAAACCTTGAGTGGCGGCATGAAACGTCGTTTGGCGATTGCTCGGGGGTTGATTAATTCTCCAGAGG
>JANJTG010000091.1 GCA_024711265.1 Bdellovibrio sp.
GTTGAGGTTTTGGCTGGCGACAAGTATTTCGGAACCGGTCGAGGAAACCTGGGAGCCGGCCGTATTGAGTATGTCGATGGACTTCACAAGCGCAATCAGGGGTTGTCGAACAAAGAAATAGGAAATCGCCAGAATCACAAGGGTGATCAGGAGAGCCCAAAGCAGAATCGAATAAGTCGTGTTTGTCGCGGCTTGAGCTACGCGATCCGTGGACGAGGTCACGGCAAAAACTCCGTGAAGTTTTCCGTCCTTCCAGTTTTCCATGGGGTAACCTAAAATGTCTTTGCCGTTTTTCCAGGGGCTATTGGCAGGATTTCCGTGACAGAGCAAGCAGCCTTGAGCTTCGGAAAGGCGAACGGGGCGATAGACGATCACCTCTTTGTCGTTCCCGTCGACAATCTCTTTCAGTTCGGGATTGGCCTCGAACTGCTTTAAGATTTCGTTTTCTTTCTGTGTTGCCATATTTTTTTCTCGACGAGGCTGATCCGAGAAAACGCGAAATTTATATCCATCACTTTCGGCATTTTCAAAGCCGACTACGATCGAAGCGAAGATGGGAACCTTGCGCAGCAATCTTTTATGTTCCTCTTCGGGGAGTTTGCCATCAGGATATTTGGAGACGGCCAAAGCAAAATCTTGTTCCAGCCCTCCTTGTGTGGCGACATAAGCGCGGATGGATTCAAGACGAGATAAGATGGCTCGGGATTTATCCACGAGTTGATCTCGCCCCTGTTGATGAACTTTGGAGGATGAGATTGCCACGGCCGCAAGAGTACACACGACACAGGACAACGCTACATTAAGAACGACTTTGCTGCTGAATTTCATTGTGAGCTCCTTGAATGTCCCCCTATCGGGTGGAAAATAGAAATACAACATGGATAGAGATTCGCGATCTCAACAAATAATTGTGAATGCGACAGAGATTCATGGCGGACCTAGGTCTTGTTTTGCCTTCAAGATTTCATTGTTGAAGCGGATCTTGATACTCTAAAAGTCACGGCAGCAAAGGATTTGCGGAGACATTTCAGTGAAGAAGCTCGCAGTACAACTCATCTTTGGATTTATCGTTCTTCCTCTTTCTTTGGCGGGATCACTTTATTATTTAAATCAGCGCGGTTTTTTTAATGTGGCAAATATTGAGGTCGTTCTTGAGGGACACAAGCCCGGACAGGAGCAATTTCTAAGGCCTCACATAGAAAAACTCGAGGTGGCCCTCGGAAAATATAAAGGGCTTTCACTTTGGAGCATTAAGCTGAGTGCAATTTCTCGCGAAGTATCTTCCTTGAATTGGGTTGATGGTTTGAATATCAAACGCAGTTGGCCTGCAACCTTGTCGGTGCGTGTGCAACCTCACGAAGTCAAACTTCTATATATGTCAAAGCAGGGAAAGTTGGTTCCGATCATTCAAGATGGAAGGTTTTTGGATCCAGTTGAAACTCGCGAAGCTCCCGATGTGGCAATTTTGGAGGGCGAGGTTTTTTCAAAGAAGACGGCTCTTCGAAAAAAAGCTGTCGACGTTATTGAGCAGATTCCTGCTGAAGGATCATTCAGCAAAAAAACAATTTCTGAAATTCGCTATGACTCGAAAGAAGGTTTTTGGATGACCATGATCAAGACCGGAATTCAAGTTAAGATGGGCGAAGATCAGATGGCATTGAAGGCCGCAAGAGTCAGCCAAGTTGTTGAGTATCTCGATTCCCGCCAGTTTGACGCGCGCGTCATAGACGCGAATCTGTCAAAGAAAGTCCTTGTCAGGTTGCGTAAGGATCCCTAAGCTTAAGTCTGGAGGACCGATCAAAGTCCGGCTCAGGTCGCTTTGAAAACCCTTTAAAATGATTTTAATCGGTGGTCCTACAACATTAGTTTAAGCATCCGTGAGGACTTAAGGATGAGTACATCAAAACCGAAAGCATCGGTATTGGCTGGTTTGGACATTGGTTCTACCAAGGTCTCTTTTGTGATCGGAACAGTCAATCCCGACGGAAAAATAGAAGTGGCCGGAGTCGGCACAGCTCCTAATACAGGCATTCGCCAGGGTGTCGTGGTTAATATTGAAGCCACCACCGAATCCATTAAGAAAGCTAAAGAAGAAGCAGAACTCATGTCAGGCTACTCCGTTTCTGAAGTGTGGGTGGGCGTCGCAGGTACGCACATCTCCTCTTTTGATTCTAAAGGAATGGTGGCCATTAAAAATCGTGAGGTCACAGCTTCCGAAATTGATCGTGTGATCGAAGCGGCGAAAGCGGTTGCGGTTCCAGCGGATCGCACCGTTTTGCATGTCTTGCCTCGCGAGTTTAAAGTCGATGGACAAGATGGCATCACGGATCCTATTGGTATGTCGGGCATCCGTTTGGAAGCCAATGTTCATATCGTCACTGGTGGGCAAAGCGCCATTAACAACACCGTGAAGTGTGTTGAAAAAGCGGGTCTTAAGATCGCAGGCCTTGTGTTAACGCAGTTGGCATCAGCAACGGCTGTTATTTCAAATGACGAAAAGAACTTAGGCGTGTGCGTGGTCGACATGGGCGGCGGGGCATGTAACGCTTTGTACTTTGTAAATGGAAGTGTGGCGCATTCATCGACAATTCCGGTGGGCGGCCAGCACTTTACTCACGACGTGGCGGTGGGACTTCGCACTCCGCAGTTCGCCGCTGAGGATCTTAAAAAGAAGTATGGCTGTGCCATGGCTTCTATGGTGAATGAAAACGAAACTATCGAAGTTGAAGGAGTCGGCGGAAGAAAATCACGCGTGATTCCTCGCAAGGACTTGGCGGATGTGATCGAAGCTCGCGCAGAGGAAACTCTGAACTTGATCGCGAATGACATCCGTATGAGTGGATTGATGCCGATGTTGGGGTCGGGAATCGTTCTTACTGGGGGCGCAAGCCAACTGGACGGACTGGTTGAGATGGGTGAGTTTATTTTTGATATTCCAGTTCGTCGAGGCGCGCCTCGCGAAATTGGTGGGTTGACTGATGTTGTGAAGGCTGGAGAGTTCGCGGCAGCAGTTGGACTTTTGTTGCATGCTTTGGGGCAGCGTAAGGATCTGCTTCATAATCAACAACAAGAGGTCAACCTGGGTGAGTCGTTGGACGGCATCACGAAGAAGATCAAAGATTTTTTTGGACAGATTTTTTAATTTTATCGGGTGAGTAGATCGTAGGGGAGGATCAAATGTTTGAGTTGGAAGAGAATATCAATATCGGAGCTAATATTAAAGTCGTTGGTGTCGGTGGCGGCGGTAGTAACGCGGTTTCCACGATGATCGAATCCAACATGAGTGGTGTTGAGTTCATCGTAGCTAATACAGATATTCAAGCTTTGAATGCCAACAAGGCTCCCAATAAAATTCAGTTGGGTCTTGATCTAACAAAAGGTTTGGGCGCAGGTGCGAATCCAGATGTGGGTCGTAGAGCGGCGATCGAATCGTACAATGAAATTGTTGAGAAATTGGAAGGCTCGGACATGGTTTTCGTCACTGCGGGTATGGGTGGCGGAACCGGGACTGGTGGCGCTCCGATTGTTGCGAAGATTGCGCGCGAACTTGGCGCTTTGACAATCGGTGTGGTCACTAAGCCCTTCCTGTTCGAAGGAAAAAAACGTGGCAAACATGCGGAAGCTGGTTTGCAAGATCTTAAAGAGAACGTTGATACTTTGATCGTGATCCCGAATCAAAAGTTGCTTTCTATCGCGGCAGAAAAAACTCCTCTTCTTGAGACCTTCAAAAAAGCGGACGAAGTTCTTTTACAGGCCGTAAAAGGTATTTCGGACCTTATCAATATCCGCGGTTTGATCAACTTGGACTTTGCGGATATCCGCACTGTGATGTCCTCTAAAGGCATTGCAATCATGGGAACTGGAGCTGCCAAAGGTGAAAACCGCGCAGTGGAAGCGGCGACAGCGGCGATCTCTTCTCCTCTTCTTGAAAATGTTAAAATTGACGGTGCTACTGGTATCATTATCAATGTGACAGGCGGTTCGGATCTTTCTTTGTATGAAGTGAACGAAGCTTCAACATTGATTACTGAAGCGGCCCACGAAGATGCCGAGATCATTTTCGGTGCTGTGATCGATGATAGCATGGGCGATGAGGTTCGTGTGACGGTGATCGCGACAGGTTTTGATTCTCACGATGTGAAACTTGTGAACGACATGGCTCAAGTTAATCAAATGCAGAATTTCTTGAACCAACAAACGGCTCAGTTTGCGAACATGAACAACATGGGCATGAACAACATGAACATGGGTATGCAGATGCCGCAAATGCCGGTGATGCCAACCATGCCGCAGATGCCACAAATGCCTCAGTTCCCCCAGATGCCCGTAATGCCGACAATGCCTCAGATGCCACAAATGGCGCCTGTAGAGTTGCCTCCCATCGCGGCGGTGCAATCTCAAGTGATGAACTTTACAACTCAACCTCAGCAAACTGAGGTTTCTCTGGTGACTGAAACGGTGGTTGTTCCTCCGGTAGCTCCGGTGACACCGCAGATGGCGCAACAGGCGGCACAAAATGTGATGCCTCAGGCTCCACAACAGACTCAGGAAGTCGCAACTCCGATTCAACCACAAGTTGAAACGGCGGTTTCTCCTCGCGATATGTTGTTGGCAAAAGCTCGTGCTTTCAAAGAAAGCCAAGATCTGAAAGCTCGCCACAACAATCCAGAGCAGTTGTCTATGAACGTAGATCATGAGCAACAGTCTTTGGAGGAAGCTCGTCGTATGGCGCGTGAGGTTTTGAGCTCTCCATTCTCTAGCCAAAACCTTGAAGTTCCTGCTTTCATCCGCAAGAAACAAGGTTTTGATTTGAATAAAGAATAGTGGAAGCCTGGTTTTTATCTGACATCCACTTAAAGTCCGCTGAAGAGCGCAATGGGAAAATCCTGTTGCGCTTTTTGCGTTCTTTGCTGGAACGAAATCCAAAGGAAATTCATCTCTTTATGTTGGGGGATATTTTTGATCTTTGGGTCGGGGGCCACTCTTTTTTTGCCAACAAGTTTAAGGACCACATTGAGGCCTTGCGGGCGCTCAAAGCAGCGGGTGCGCGCATTACCTATATTGAGGGGAATCACGATGTCCATATCGAAGGTTTTTTTCAAAAAAGATTGGGCATCGAGGTTTTTGTGGAGGCTCAGTATTACGAAATTGATGGCCTTCGCATTCGTTGTGAGCACGGTGATTTAATTAACTTGGAAGACACCAAGTATCTTAAGTATCGCAGTATTATTCGTCATCCCTATGTTAAGCCTTTGGGAAATCTTCTGCCTGGCCGCTTTTGGGATCACATCGGAAACAAGGCCAGTGCGAAGAGTCGTCAATACAGCGGACGCCATGTTGCGGGGAAAGAAACCCAACTTATTCAGATGATTCGGGCCCATGTTCAGAGGGCCTATATAGAAAAGCCTTTTGATCTTATTATTTCAGGCCACATGCACGTCTTTGATGATCATATTGTGGATGTGGATGGGCGGAAGGTTCGATCAGTCAATCTGGGCTCGTGGTTTGGAGAGCATGTGAAGGTTTTCTGTGTTCGTCAGGGCCAAGGTGAGTGGGTTTATCTTCCTGCCTTAGAGCAATAGAAAGAATGGATCGTCATTTTCAACTGCGGTTCCTGATCGCAGAGAGATTCGTCCAGGGGTTTTCCGCGGCGTTTGCTTTCTTCAAGGAGAAGAGCCATCTTAAGATACATCGGGGTCAGTGTTTCGCGAATTTTGAGAACCACGTCACGGTAGGGTTTGTTGGGATTCCCGGCCTCATAACCTCGGGCACAAAGTTCCTTTTCTACAGATTCAGAGGCCGATAAGTAGGTTCCGGCCCAAATTCCCCAGAGACCCGAAAGGTATCCTGTGCGATCTTCGCCTACAGTGCAGTGGAAGTAGAGGCTTTTGTTATCTGCAACAGCTTGTTCTAAGGTGCGCAGGGCTTGAATCGTCATGGTGCAAGAGCTTTTAAAGTCGGTGAGATCCTTCCAAGGAAAGGCGATATGAGTGATGGAGTTTGCGGGGACGCCCATTTTTTTAAGAAGCTCTTGTTCTTTGCGAACTTCGCCTTTGGTATCGATTTTAAAAATCAAAAATTCAGAAACTCCCAGATCTAATAATTCTTGAAACTGTTTTTGCGTGGCGGGGGCTCGACCGCGAATCAAGGAGGCCTCTTGTTCTTGAGAGATGATATGTGCGTTGGGAATGGAACTGCCTTTGAGGGCCGCGAAAGAAGGGCCACTGGCGAAGAAGAGAAGGGAGATAAGAAGTGTTTTCATGGGCTTCTTATAGGCCGGTTTTAATAGAAGAGGAAATCAGGGTTATAAAAGTTATTATTCTTTTAAGGAATATAAATTGAGACATTATTCAATAAGATCGAGGGCGTTTGTCGTTCAGATTAATAAAAAAGGCCTTCCCTGGGAAGGCCCTTTTTATATCTACTAACTAAAGAAATGTTAGAAGTTCATCGTATAGCCAATAAGTCCTTGAACGCCCGACGTGGTTGTCTTTAAGTCCGAGTTGTTTCTTTCCACTTCGCTGGAACCTCCGCATTGACTGATGCCTGGAATGTCACCCGCAGAACAGTTGCCGCCAGTGGTAAGGTTTCTTTCAATGGGCATATAACGAAGATTTCCTTCAACAGTCAGGCAGTGAGAATCGGTAAAACAGAAATCAACTCCGATACCACCCATGGCGCCAAAAGCGCTTCCTTTGAAATCAAGATTTTTAGCTCCAGCCGAAATAGAGCCACTTAAACTTCCATACCCCAAACCCGTTTGCATATAGAACTTGATGAAAGAATTTTCCAAGGGATAGAGGCGGAAGATCGGGAAGACCGTGTAGCCAGTGAGTTTGTAATCGTAACTGCCAGCCGTGCCGCCGGAGCCATCCGTGCTTTGCATGAAATAAGAAGGGCGGAAGACGAAGGCGTACATCGTGCCGCTAAAACGATAGCTCCAGTTCGCATAAAATTCCCAGGCACTGCCCAGAGTTTTGATATTGGCGCCGGTGTTGATGGCGTCGTCAATGGCACCGTTCAGATCATCTTGTCCTGCAGAAACCGTCGAGATTCCCAGGCCGATGGCCATGTCACCAGACAGACCACGTCCGCCCCCTCTTCTTTGTGCATTTGCATCTTGGGCTGTGAAAACAGAAATAATAAGAACAGTCGATAAGAATAGACCCACTTTATTCAAAGTTCTCATGGAAGATCCTCCTGATCCGAGAGTGAGTTAGACTCTATTAGAATCTTTTAATAAAGACTCTCGAGCAACCATCATTATACACCTTTTAGACAAAGGACGAGGCGATCTTTCGTCCAGGGATTAAAACTGAGACAAAGCAATCCCCATATGAGATTCTGATTTTATGAAACATTTAGAAGAAAAAACGCTGTCTTCAAAGCAGATATTTCGCGGTCGCTATTTGAAAATTGAACAGGACGAAGTGCAAGCTCCTGATGGAAAAATCTATGTGCGAGAATACATTCTTCATCCGGGGGCTGCGATGATGATTCCTCTTTTGCCGAATGGGAATGTGGTGATGATTCATCAGTATCGTCATGCTGTTAAGCAGGTGTTTTTGGAATTTCCGGCTGGGAAAAGGGATCATGCCGAAGAAACTCTTCTGACGGCACAGAGAGAACTTAAAGAAGAAACTGGCTATGAGGCCAAAGAGTGGAAACTCTTAACAACAATTCATCCTGTTATCGGATACTCCAACGAACATATTGATCTTTATTTAGCGAAAGATTTAACGTTGAGCCAACAGCAGTTGGATCATGGTGAATTTATTGAGGTCATCGAGGTAAAGCCCGAAGACCTCATGAGATATGTTCGCGACGGAAAAGTCAGCGATGTGAAGACTCAAATTGGCGCCTTTTGGCTTGATAAAATACTACGTGGAGAGTGGAATTGAGAGGGGGGACCCTCTTATGCATATTCATTCTAAAGACAGTTTTAAAACAAAAGAAAAGCTTCAAGTGGGAGCTAAGACATACACGATCTTCAATGCACAAAAGATCTCTCACGCGAATGTCAAAAAACTTCCGGTCTCTTTGAAGGTGTTGCTGGAAAATCTGCTCAGGCATGAAGATGGACTTCATGTCAGTCATGAAGACATCGAATCTCTTTTAAGTTTGGATAAAAAATCCCTGACTCGGGAAATTTCATTTTTTCCCGCTCGAGTTCTAATGCAGGACTTTACCGGAGTTCCGGCGGTTGTGGATCTGGCGGCAATGCGAGATGCGATGAAGGCTCTGGGCGGAGATCCTAAAAAAATCAATCCTCTGGTTCCCGTTGATTTAGTGATTGATCACTCGGTGATGGTGGATTCATTTGCGACGCCAAAATCGTTTGAAGAAAATGTGAAGCTCGAGTTTGAGAGAAATCATGAGCGTTATGTTTTTCTCAAATGGGGCCAAAAAGCTTTTCATAATTTCAGAGTAGTGCCTCCGGGCACTGGAATCTGCCATCAGGTGAACTTGGAGTATCTTGGCAAAACGATTTGGCAATCCAAAGTTGGTCACGGAGATTATGCTTTTCCAGATACACTTGTGGGAACCGATAGTCACACGACGATGATCAATGGTCTTTCGGTCTTAGGTTGGGGTGTGGGGGGGATCGAAGCCGAGGCGGTGATGCTGGGGCAGCCTCTGAGTATGCTCATTCCCGAAGTTGTCGGTTTTCGTTTGGAAGGGAAACTGCCGGAAGGGTCCACGGCGACGGATCTGGTTTTGACAATCACTCAGATGCTAAGAAAAAAAGGAGTGGTTGGAAAATTTGTCGAATTCTACGGTCCCGGATTGGCATCAATGTCTTTGGCGGATCGAGCGACCATTGCCAATATGGCTCCTGAGTATGGCGCTACTTGTGGATTTTTTCCTATCGATGATGAGACTCTGAAGTATCTTCGTTTGTCCGGTCGTGATGCTGACACCATCTCTCTGGTGGAAGCCTATGCCAAAGAAACGGGTCTTTGGCGCTCGGAAAACGATGAAAAGAATTACATTTTTCACGAGACTCTTCATTTGGATCTTTCCAGTGTGGAACCCTCACTGGCGGGCCCGAAGCGTCCTCAGGATCGAGTTCTTTTGACACACGCGAAGAGCGATTTTCATCAACAACTGATGTCGGGTTTTCAGATCCCTGAAAAGTTGGCTTCGAAAGAAGAATCTGCGGTGCCCGTGGAGGGTGCCTCATATGACCTGGGGCACGGAGATGTCGTGATCGCCGCCATCACCAGTTGCACCAATACTTCGAATCCTTCTGTTATGATCGGGGCGGGACTTGTTGCGAAAAAAGCTGTCGAGAAAGGGCTGCAGGTGAAGCCGTGGGTGAAAACCTCCCTGGCCCCGGGCTCTCAGGTGGTGACGGACTATCTGGAAAAGGCCGGATTGCAAAAGTATTTGGATCAGTTGGGCTTTAATCTTGTTGGTTACGGGTGCACAACTTGTATCGGAAACTCCGGTCCTTTGCCCTCGCCCATCGCTGCGGCGGTCGAGCAAGGAAATTTAGTGGTGGCCTCTGTGCTCTCGGGAAATCGTAATTTCGAGGGACGCATCAACCCCCATGTGAAGGCGAACTATTTGGCTTCCCCCATGCTGGTAGTGGCTCATGCCTTGGCGGGAAGTATGCATGTTGATATCACCAAGGAACCATTAGGCGAAGATTCACACGGAAAACCTGTTTATCTAAAGGATATCTGGCCTAGCGCCAAAGAAATTCAAGATCTGGTGAATCACACGGTTCAAACGAAGATGTTTGATAATCGTTATGGGAATGTTTTTGCTGGTACTGAAGATTGGAAGAAAATTGAAACCACGTCTTCGCAGACCTACTCTTGGGATGAAAGCACTTATATTAAGAATCCACCGTATTTTGTGGGTATGAAAGCCACCCCTGAAAAGCTTCACGATGTGAAGGGGGCCCGGGTTTTGGCGATTCTTGGGGATTCGATCACCACGGACCATATTTCACCTGCGGGAAGCATCAAAAAGGATTCTCCGGCCGGAAAATATCTGATGGGTAAAGGTGTTCATCCTAAGGACTTTAACTCTTATGGCTCCCGTCGCGGAAATGATGACGTGATGGTACGTGGAACTTTTGCCAATATTCGTATTAAAAATGAAATGCTTCACGGAGTGGAGGGGGGGATCACAAAACACATTCCTTCAGGGGAGGTTCTTCCTATCTACGATGCAGCCATGAAGTATCAAGAAACGAAAACCGCCCTGGTGGTGATCGCAGGGAAGGAATATGGTACGGGGTCTTCCCGTGATTGGGCTGCGAAGGGCACACGTCTTTTGGGAGTGAATGCGGTCATCGCTGAAAGTTTTGAGAGGATTCATCGTTCCAATCTGATTGGGATGGGGGTAGTTCCTTTGCAATTCCATCCAGGCATGGATCGTAAGACATTGCTTTTGGAGGGGACTGAGACCTTGGATATTCTGGGGCTTGGCGCGGGCATGAAGCCCCAGGAAGATCTGAAGGTCATCATCACTCGAGCCAGTGGCGAAAAGCAGGAAATCCAAGTACGTTCGCGGATCGATACGGCCGTGGAACTAGAGTACTACAAAAATGGAGGCATTCTTCACTATGTCCTTCGTAAACTGATCGAATAAGTCTTTCCAAGACACTGTCTAACTTTTTGTCAAAAAGCCCGGCCCTCATGTCTTTATTATAACGGAGACACACGGCGCGGGCTTTTTCTTAAGACTGGGGGGCCTTCGGGTTGGCCGCATAATTGCTTGGTACCTGTCGATGAATAAATAGTGCGCTTGATATGGGAGTAATTATGAACCTGATTAAGTATGGGACCGTGGCGACTGTGATGATCCTCAGTCAAAATGCTTCGGCGTCCTTCTGGGGCAAGGTAAAAAATGCTTTTAACGACTGTAAGTATTCCGAACAGGAATACCAAGAGACATTGCAGTTTGAATCGTTAATGACTCCCAAACTTCCCGAACATTTTTCTGGTCGTTTTTCTGAGCGGGACTTTCTGAGTAAGTCTTGGATGCGAGACTTTCGGTATGTGATTGTGATCAATAAATCAGAATACGGTTCTTTGGCGCAAACCATGCGTGTCTATGATAATGGATATTTGATTCATCAGACAAAGGTGTCAACGGGTCGTGAAGGTTTTGAGCTTCGTCGCAAGAACAAAGAGTGCACGGGGGCTCCGGCCAAATCTTATTGGTCGCAAACACCCACAGGATTTTATACTCCCAAATATCTTTCTAAAGATCACACGTCGAGTTCTTGGGATTCAGATATGCCCTTTGCGATCTTCTTTGATATCGACAACGGTCTGGCTCTGCACCAGGTACACTCAAAGTATAAAGAGCATTTGGGAAGTCGTGCATCGGGAGGCTGTATTCGCCAGGATAAAGAGACGGCTGAAAATCTCTTTAACCTTGTCAAAGAAACTGAAGGCGCGGTTGTCCCAGAAGTGAATATCGACGGAACCCCTGTTTTGGATGGACAAGGGAACGTGAAATACAGCAATCAGCAGTTTTGGACAAATTCACGCACGGGTGAGGTTGTGAAATTTAACACCTTCAGCACCTTGATTATCGTCGAAAACGCGCCGTAGTTCTCTTCACAGATTAAGTTCTTAAGACCCCTTTTCGGAAGAAAAGGGGTTTTTTATTTTTCGTTGATCATCAAAATAAACGCATAGTCCGTCGCGGTGTCTTTCAGTTGATCAAATCGACCCGAGGCGCCCCCGTGTCCTGCCTTCATGTCCGTTTTAAGAAGGATGATGGAATCACCCTTGTTATGATCACGCAGTTTAGCCACCCACTTGGCGGGCTCCCAATATTGAACTTGTGAATCATGAAGTCCCGTCGTCACAAAGGTGTGGGGATACTTCTTGTCTGCGACATTGTCATAGGGCGAGTACGACTTGATATAAGCATAAGCTTTGGGATCGTTTGGATCCCCCCACTGATCATATTCTGATGTCGTCAGAGGAATGCTTTCGTCAAGCATGGTGGTAATGACATCTACAAAAGGGACTTGGGCCACGACTCCAGTGTAGAGGTCCGGGCGAAGATTCATAATAGCCCCCATCAAAAGTCCCCCCGCACTTCCGCCCATGGCATAAACCTTCTTGCCGTTGGCGTAGTGGCCTTTCACTAAAGCTTCCGTGCAGTCAATAAAATCAAAAAAGGTATTCATTTTGTGGAAGGTTCTTCCATTGTCGTACCAGGCACGACCCATTTCAGATCCGCCACGGATATGGGCCTTGGCGAAAACAAATCCTCTGTCGATCAAACTGAAAATGTCGCTATTGAACCAAGGGTCCATGTTGGCCCCATAGGATCCATAACCGTAAATCAAAAGAGGAGAGGTGCCGTCAAGTCGATGTTCCTTTTTCATAATTAACGAGACTGGAACTTGAGTGCCATCGCGTACAGTGAAGAAGACCCGCTCAGTCTTATAGAGTTCCGCATTGAAGTTAGGGACCTCATGTCTTTTAATCAGCTCCTGATGATGGGTCCTCATGTTGATGTCATAGTTGGACGGAGGAAGGCGCATGGACTCGTAGTCAAAACGCAAAAGGTCCGTATCGAATTCACGATTGTCGCCCACCGACGCCAGATAGCTTTCATCGGCAAAAGGAATGGTGAAAGCATTTTTCGCTTGTCGATCGGTGATTTGAATTTGGGTTAACCCATTTTTGCGTTCATCTAATGCCAAATGATTTTTAAAGACGGTCACATCCTGAAGGTAAGTATCTTCGCGATGAGGCACAAGGTCCTTCCACGCTTTGAGGTCGGTGTGATTCAGATCCGTCGTCATCAGTTTATAGTTTTTAGCATTCTTGTTAGTTAGGATATAAAAGAGATCGCCTCCATCGGTGACGGAGTACTCGTGCTCTCGCTCGCGAGGAGTAAAGATTTTAAACTTGTCATTCGGTGTATTCGCATCAAGATATTGAACCTCGGTAGTCAAGGTGCTTTGGGAATTGATGTAGATAAATCTTTTTGAAAGGGATTTGTAGACAAAGCAAGAAAAGGTTTCATCTTTTTCGAAGTAGACAAGGTCTTTTTGACGGCTCTTAATGTTATAGCGGAAGATCTTCTCAGCACGTAAGGTCTCTGGATGTTGTTGAGAATAGAAGACTGTCTCGTTGTCGTTGGCCCATACCAGGTTGCCCGTGACGTTTTCAATCTTGTCAGAAATGATTTTCCCAGTAATAAGATCTTTGAAGTAGATCGTGAAGAAGCGACGTCCCACTGTATCTACAGCATAAGCCATCATCTGGTGGTTGGGACTCATTCGAGGTCCCGTCGTCTGATAGAAGTCGTGACCCTTGGCTAATTCAGGGACGTTAAGCAAGATCTCTTCTTTGCCTTGCGCCGAGCCCTGCCGACGTACAAAAAGAGGATATTGTTGTCCGGCTTCATAACGAACAGAGTAATAGTAGTTACCGTCCTTGACCGGAGCGGAAGATTCATCTTCCTTCACCCGAGATTTCAACTCCTGGAATAACTTTTCTTCTAAAGGCTTAACGGACTTCATCACCTCATCGGTGTATTTATTTTCCTGATTCAGATATTCAATGACCTGAGGGTTCTCTCGTTCGCGAAGCCAGAAGTAGTCGTCAACACGAGTGTCTTGATGTTTGACTAAGGACACAGGTTTTTTTTCGGGTTGTGGAAAAGAAAGAGGATTTTTGTGCATGCAGGAGGCTCCCAACAATAAGAAGACATAACAAAGTCTTTTCATAAGCGAAAGGCTATCATGAACTCATTGTGAGGGTATATCTAAAAAGGTACCTGCGTGCTCTGGCAGGTACCCTTGTATTTTAAGGTCGAGCTTCTCCTCGGGATTCAGAGGGGCGGGCTTTGGAAGGGCTTTCCGCTAGCAGAGCTTTGTTATAGGCGTCAAGGAAAGTGGTTCGTGCAAACTCTTCGATAGAGGTCGCGGTCGTGTTCATTTTATCTCGTGTGATGGTGCCAGTGATGGTTCCGTTGGTGAAGCTGTCGGCAAGTTCCAAGAATGAATCAGCCCAGTCTTCACCGATGCCAGCTCCGATAAGATAGTTCCTCATTTCTTTGGCGGGAACCTCCACGTATTCTAAATCAGGCTTTTTGATGGTTTGGCCCAACACGCGAATAATCTCTTCGTGGGTGAGGTCTCTTTCACCTAAAAGATATTCGACATTGTTGGATTTAAAATCCGGATTCATCAGTAAAAAGGCGGCGCGAGCAGCGATATCGCGGGAAGCAATCATGCTGATGGGAATGTCTCCGGGAATGGTTCCGAAATAGCGATTCATCGAAATAATGGTAGAGAGTCCACCAAAAAGATTTTCCATGAAGTAGGTGGGACGTAAGTGCATGATATCGGCGTGAGTGATTTCATTAAGTCGCTGTTCTTGGTCGTGGAGTCCTAAGACGGGACCCGTTCCGCTTTCCAGATCAGCGCCCACGCTGCTTAAATTCACCACTTTTTTGATTCCGGCTTCTTCAATGGCTTCAGCGATCACCTCCCCAAATTTATTTTGATAGAAGCGAACCTCCGGAGCACTGAAGTTAGGAGGAATGAGCGTGAACACCGCTGAGCATCCTCGCATGGCATCGGTAAGAAAGGACACGTTGTTGGCGTCCCCTTGAGCAAGTTCTGCCCCCTGAAACGCGGTTTTATCGGGGAAGTGTCGAGCTACGCAACGAACTTTTTGGCCATTGGCGAGAAGATGCGTGGTGATCTTAGAGCCAACATGTCCGGTCGCTCCCATTACGAGAATCATAAAAAAACCTCCTTGTTATGTTCCCATGCTACTAGGAATAACAAAGAGGTCCGTACTTACATTTCTTTAATTTATTAACCTTTGGCTTCCGCCAAAAGCTGTTCGGCGTGGGCCAGCGAAGTTTTAGAAATCTTTTCGCCACTGATCAGGCGAGCAATCTCTTGAACGCGTTCTTTGGTTTTGAGTTCTGACACAAGCATGGCCACAGAATCCTTCTGCGGAGACTTCTGAATAAAGAAGTGAATATGTCCAAAAGCGGCCACTTGCGGAAGGTGGGTCACGCAGATCACCTGCTGTCCTTTAGCAATGGTTTTAAGTTTGCGTCCCACTTTTTCGGCGGTTTCCCCTGAAACACCCGTGTCCACTTCGTCAAACAAGTATGTGCGTGGTTGACTGTGAGAACCCACCACACGTTTCAAGGACAGAAGGATACGACTGAGTTCCCCACCAGAAGCAAATTTTGCCAAAGGACGTTTGGCGTCTTTGGAGGAGGTCTGGCTTAAGAACTCCACGTCGCTCAATCCCGTCGAAGAAAGCTCCTCAAGTTTTTCCACCATCACGTGGAAAGTGACGCCTTTCATGTTCAGATCCAAAAGTTCGGCATTCACGCTGTCGGCCAAGAGGTCGGCCCCTTTTTGACGGCGTTTATGAAGGTCAGTGCCCAATACCTCGAGCTCTTTAAGTAAAATCGCGGCTTCTTTTTTCAAAGATTCGATTTTTGTTTCAGAGTTTTGCAGATTCGAGATCTCAATCTCCATGTCCATCAAGGCTTTGAGAATGTCGTCTACGGTTGAGCCGTACTTCTTCTGAAGTTTGCGAAGATCACTTAAACGCTCTTCGACCTCTTCAAGTCGCTGTGGATCAGCATCAATTTTAGAAGCATATTGACGAAGTTCGTAGACGCTTTCGTCGATAAGGGCTTTGGCCTGCTCCAGATTTTCAAGTTTGGCGGCGATCTGAGGGTCCACGTGAGATAGCTCCATGCCTTTTTTCAGAATAGCATTGAGGCGGCTGATCGCAGAGTCATCGTCCGTGTAAAGAGCCGCTTCCGCTTGGTCCACAAACGAACCGATGCGGGACGAGTTCTTGAGCTTCTTAACTTCCACTTCCAATTCTAAATCTTCGCCAGGGGATAGATCTAAATTGGCAATTTCATCGCGTTGATAAACCAAGAAATCCAAACGCTGCGCTTTTTGTTTTGCGTCGTTTTCAAGTTTTTTGATTTCCTCAAAGATGCCGTGGTAGCGATTGTACTTTTCTGTGAATAAAAGGCGTTTATCCCAGGTTCCGGCGTATTGATCCAAAAGATCGAGGTGGTAGGCCTTGGACATTAAGTTGCGGTTTTCATGCTGTCCCGTCATTTCAATCAACGGCGCGGAATGACCTGCCAGCTCCACCAGAGGAGCCACGATATCGCGAAGACTGTTCAGGGTGCTGAGGCTGCCGTTCAAATAGACTTTGGATTTGTCTCCAGAACTTAATACGCGACGAACAATCAAGATGTCTTCGTCGACCTCGATTCCCATGTCTTTAAGACCTTGAGCGATGTCAGGACGTTTGCTGATATCAAAGGACCCTTCAATCGTGGCTTGAGATGCCCCCGTGCGGATCGTGTCGCTAGAGCCTTTTCCTCCCATCAATAAAGAAAGACTTTTAAGAAGAACGGATTTTCCCGCACCGGTTTCACCGCTCAGGATATTGAGACCTTCTTTGAAAGTGATGTGAAGATTTTCGATGATGGCGAAATTAGAAACTTTCAGCTCTAGTAACATAATATCTCCTGTCGATCTTAGCTCGACTAGTTTCGATCTCCAAATTTTAGTTTTTCACGAAGCAAGTGGAAGTAGTTGTGATTGTGTTCCCGAACCATCCAATGATCATAACAAGAACGAGTCAGAATCACCTCGTCTTCCGCTGTGATCTCTGTCATTTTTTGTCCATCGACGATGAAATGGGCTTTTTGTGTTTTACCTTCGAGTTTAAAGGAAAGCTCGCGGTCATCGGGGAAGATCAAAGGACGAGAAGTCAAACTGTGCGGAGCAACGGGAGTCACCACAAAAACCGGGGACTCGGGATGCAAAATAGGACCGCCCGCAGCCAAGTTGTAAGCTGTAGATCCCGAGGGACTGGCGACGATAAAACCATCGGCCTTGACCTTGCTGACTAAAAACTTTTCAGAATAAATCGCGGTATTGATCAATTGACTCATGGAGCCTCTTTCGATCACCACGTCGTTCAGCGCATGAAATTCTCCACGAGATTTTCCTTTGCGCAAAATTTTTGCCACCAACATGGAGCGTGGGCGAAGAACCATTTTGCCCGCGATGGTTTGTTCGATGATGTCAAAAACGGAATCCGCATTGTGGGCCGTGAGGAAACCCAAGGAGCCCATGTTAAAGCCTAAGATAGGCACACTGCGCCCCTCAAGCAAACGAACGGCGCGAAGGTAGGTGCCATCCCCACCAAGGACGATCACCAGTTTGAGATCGTCCATTTGTTTTTTGGTTTTTGCCGCCTTCGTTCCGGGAACCACTTTTTGCTCGGGAGCGGTCAAAACCTGAAAGCCGCGCTCTCTGAGATAGTCGGCCACTTTCTTTGCCAAAGAGACCGCCTGGGTTGTTTCCAAGCGGTAGACTAAAGCGATGCTGCCGCCTTCGCTTAAAGTGAGTTTGTTGTTTTTATTCATCGAACTTTTGCTCATTAAATCAATCCATCACGTCTTAAAAGTGCGTTGGGATCTGGTTCACGGCCACGGAATTTCTTGTAAAGATCCATGGGATGTTCCGTGCCGCCACGACTCAGGATATTGTCCTTAAATTTCTTGGCGACCTCTTCATTGAAAAGACCTTTTTCTTTGAAGTATTCAAAAGCATCGGCATCCAAAACCTCCGCCCATTTGTAAGAGTAATATCCCGCAGAATATCCGCCTGCAAAGATGTGGCTGAAACTGCAAGAGGAATTCGCACCCTCCACCTTTGGAAACAGACGAGTCTCGGCCGTGGCTTTTTCTTCAAAAGCGTCGACATCGGTGATTTTTGAAGGATCTGTAGAGTACCATGCCTGATCCATCATTCCGAACTGGAGCTGACGGCAAGACATGTATCCCGCTTGGAATTTTTGAGAGGCTTTCAGCTTCTCAATCAGTTCGGCAGGCATCGGTGCGTTGGTTTCATAGTGACGGGCGAAAAGATCCAAACCTTCTTTTTCTCCCACCCAGTTTTCCATAATTTGAGAGGGAAGTTCTACGAAATCCCAATAAACATTCGTGCCGCTCAATGAAGAGTAGGTGCAGTCCGAAAGCATTCCGTGCAAGGCATGGCCGAACTCGTGGAACAAGGTACGAACTTCATCGTAAGTAAGAAGTGATGGCTTGGTCGGAGTCGGTTTCGTGAAGTTGCAGACGATGCTGACATGAGGGCGCTTCATTTCGCCTTCGATCAAACCTTGCCCACGGAACTGAGTCATCCAGGCGCCGCCTTTTTTCGTTTCACGCGGGAAGTAGTCGGTATAGAAAAGACCCATGTACTTTCCAGAAGCCTCTTCGTAGATTTCATAGGCTTTGACTTCAGGGTGATAGACGGGAATGTCTTTGTTTTCTTTGAAGGTCAGGCCATAAAGTTTTTTGGCGTGAGCAAAAACACCTTCCACGACATTTTCAAGCTTGAAGTAAGGGCGAAGGTCTTCTTCGTTAAACGCATATTTTTCTTCTTTGAGTTTTTCAGAATAATAACCAAAATCCCAAGGCATGATGTCGGTTATGCCATCAATCTTTTTGGCAAATTCAGTGACTTCGGCAAGGTCTCTTTTTCCGGCATCCTTTGAAGCTTTTAAAAGTTTTGATAAGAATTCACTCACGGTTTGTGGGTTCTTGGCCATGCGTTCTGCCAGAACAAAGTCAGCGTGAGTCGCGAATCCCAAAAGCTTTGCGCGTTTGTCACGAAGTTGAACGATTTTAAGAACGGTGGCTTGATTGTCGAATTCACCTTTGAAAGCGCGAGAAGAAAAAGCTCTCCACATTTTTTCACGAAGCTGACGGTTCTTGGCGTACGTCATGAAAGGGAGGTAGCTGGGGATTTGCAGGTTGAAAAGCCATTTATCTTTTTGTCCTTTGGCTTCGGCCATTGCCGCCGCACCTTCAAGAACGCCCTCGGGAAGACCTTCAACATCTTCTTTTTTATCCAAGATCATTTCAAAAGAATTGGTCGCCTTAAGAACATTTTCAGAAAACTTCGGAGCAAGAACGGAGAGCTCTTGGTCGATTTGACGAAGAGTTTCTTTATCGCTGGCAGACAGAAGGGCGCCGTTGCGAGTGAAGGATAAATAAGTTTTTTCTAATAAACGCATTTGCTCTTTGTTGAGATTCAAAGAGTCGCGTTTGTCATAGACGGTTTTCACACGCTTAAAGATTTCATCGTCCAAAGAAACATCAGACGCAAGCGCGGTGACTTTCGGGTAGATCTCTTTGGCAAGGGCTTGGAGGGCGTCATCGGCATTTGCCACCTCCATATTGCCATAGATACCGGCGATCTTATCAGCCAGCTCGGAGGCGGACTCTAGGGCCACGATCGTATTTTCGAAATCGGGAGCCGCCGGGTTGGCCTTCATTTTAGCAAGGTTGTCTTTAGCGATTTTAATCGCCTCATCCAGCGCAGGCAGATAATGCTCCACTTTGATCAAATCAAAAGGAACGGCTTGGTCCTTGTTTGTGAAGGGTTTTAAGAGAGGATTTGTCGTGTTCATGAAGACCTCCAGAAGTGTGATAGAACCCTTCTTTTCTTTCATGAAGACGCCCAAAAATCAAAAGGTACCTGACTGGTACCAATGGAAAGGCCCCTTGGTGGTTTTATCCTTCCAAGGGGCCATGATAATGCGGCATATTATCCGTAAAAACGGTCGAGGAGCGCCGCACTCACTCTAGTAACTCATGCAAACTCCGAGGTTTGACCCTTGAAGAACCTGGCGGCACGTCGCCCCTGTGCCGCAGGTGTTTCCTTGGTCCAATAGGCAGCTCTGAGTGAGGGTTCTCGAGCATTGTGAACTATTGCTTCCGCCGGGAATGTTTGAAAACTGAGGAAAGTTGATTGTGGTCTGTGGCGCCGGGCTTGAAGAGTATCCCCACTGCCAATAAAGGAAGTAACCACTATAAGGTTGAAGAAGTTGTGCGTTCACACAGCCCAATCCGTAAGTTCCATTGTACGTCGGCATATAACCGCCTGGGCAATTACAGAAGCCATATTGATTAAAATACGCCGTGTAGTCATAGGCGGAATTGGCAAGACCCGGGTAGGCCATCCAGCCCTGATATTGAGAGTAAATCGTGTTATTGCAGTAAGCCGTTCCGTTCAAACAATTAGTGTTGAGTGGAGTCGATACTTGAGTAGTTGTTACGCCACCAATGCCATTGTCGTTACCTTGGCAGGCAGCGAGGAAAAGTGCGAAAACTAAAAATACCAACCTTTTCATAAAGGGGCTCCTTCAAAAATCTGTTCAACAATGATGTAAGGTCCAAGTTCCATGCCTTCGGGGACTTTCTTCAAATTCGTTTATATTTGAACTGAGGGGCAATATTTCCAAAGAAGGTGCCCTTTTTGGGCATCTTGCGCCGCAAAAGAGAACCCCCCTTAAAGCGTTCTTGGGGGGTTTTAGGGTTGGCAGGGGACTCCTTCTTCTTTACCCTTAAGAGGTATGATTCGAAGGGAGTCGATCATGAAATACATCGGATGTTTGATGGCCTTTCTTTTGGCCCTGCCAGCGTCAGCCGCAATTTCAACACAAAAAAGCAAACCGACAGCGTCTAAAGTTCTTTCGGGTGAAGGCGTGAGTTTCGGAGGTCTTGCCGGGACTGGATTCACTTTGTTGGACGTGCGTCGCACGACCGATACGAAAAAAGGTCTGGAACGCATTGTGATTGATGTGGGTGATATGAGGGGAGCTCCTCTGCGCGGTTGGCCTGGATATTATTATGCGGAACTCAAAAAAAATCCTTCTCGCTTAGTCATTGATTTTGCGCAAATGCCGAATGCCAATATAGATCAAACCCAGATCTCATCGCGTTTGAAAAGTTCTTTGGCGGTGACAAAAAGTACTTTGAGTTTGGATCCGGTGGATAGCTCTTTGAATTTAACCTTGGATCTTAAGAAGAACACCAAGGTCCGTGTTTATCAGGTGGCAGGTAAAAAGACGACCAGTAAAGTTGTCATCGACCTTGTCGCGGAGTAAAAGCGATGTTTCGCTTTTTATTTCCTCTTTTGATTCTGTTATCGGTATCAGCTCAAGCTCGGGTGTTTAACATCAACAACGAAAATTTTGCGGCGTACTTCCTGGCGACAGGGGGAGGTTCGCAATTAGGAACTCACGCTGTGGCCGGAGAGGCCGGGGCTGGTGTTAATTATAATGGCGGTGTGAATTATAATTACACCGGAGAATTCGGCTTTCTTTACTCTAAACCTCGCGCGAGTTTGCGATTTGGCTTTGAGATTCTAAAGCCGTCGGTTCTGGAATCCACGGCTAACAACGGGACTTCGGATTTATATTCCGCAAAGAGTGATGTCTTGGGATATGTTCCAAAACTTTCCTTTGAGTTGAATGTGCACGGCGATAATAGTTCCCGTTCGTTTATTTCTGCAACGGTGGGGACCGCCAGTGTGACTTTAAAAAATGATTATGCTTTGACGGCGGCGGGACAGACAGCTTATCCAGGCGTTGTGGATCACAGCATTGAAGCCAAAGGTTCGAGCACATTGCTTTCGGCCTCTTTGGGGTATGAAGGAATTCTGACCGACACCACAACGGTGATAGTCGAGTTTGGCTATAGACAGCTAAAAATTGATAACTTGAAATATTCCAAAGACGTGACGACATTTTCTGGGGCAAAAACTAGCGGTGATGATCTTATGACTTCCTCGGGGGTCAAACGAGAGTTGGACTTTTCTGGCGGTTTTATTTCAATCGGATTTCGCTTTTACATGTAAGGGATGAACAACATGAGCGCTTTGTATCGTCTAAAGGGACTTGAGTATTCCTATTTGTGGAATAAGCAGCAGGTGCCGGTTCTTAAGGGCATTGACCTGGAACTGGAAAAGGGATGTTTTACCTGTATCGTGGGCCCGAGCGGGACGGGGAAGACGACGCTATTAAATCTTTTGGGGCTTATTGATACACCCTCCAATGGTCATATCGAATTCAGTGGCGAAGATGTCACTCATCTTCAAGAGAAAGAAAAAGAACAAGTACGTTTGCATAAAGTGGGATTTATATTTCAAGCCTTCTATCTGATCCCCACGCTGACGGTTTTAGAAAATACGTCTTACTTTCTGCCTTCTTTGGGGTACTCCCATGCGGCATCACAAAAAACCGCCATGGAAACGTTGGATCTTTTGGGGTTGGCAGATCACGCCAAAAAAAGACCTTTAGAGCTTTCGGGAGGACAACGTCAGCGTGTAGCCATTGCTCGCGCCATTGCTAAAAAGCCCATGGTTGTTTTGGCTGATGAACCTACGGCGAATCTGGATTCTGTGACAGCGGAGATGACGATCAATGCTTTCAAAGAGCTTCAGAAAACTGAGAACACCAGTTTCATTTTTTCTACGCACGACTCCCATTTGGTGAGTTTTGCAAAATCGGTCTATCGCATGAAAGACGGGCAAATCGAGGGGAGGGCGTAGTCATGTTGGAACTTCTCAAAATCGCTTGGCGCAATCTATTTAGAAATCCTCGTCGCACTTGGGCCAGTCTTTGTACGGTGGCTTTGGGTTCTGCAGGTCTTTTGATTTATCAAGGTTTTAACTCGGGCGTGATGAATCAGTATCGTGAGAATGTGATTCATGGATATTATGGGTATGGCCAAGTTTTTCCCGAAAACTATTTTGGCAAAGTTCATGAACAACCTTGGAAGTTGTGGTTTGAGGACGGTGAAAAGATCGAAGCGCAGCTTCGTTCTTCTCCCGCCGTGACTCAAGTATTCCCGCGTGTTTCCTTTTATGCGTTCATTGTTAAAGGTGGCATTACACTGGGGGGGAAAGGCGAAGGGGTCATTCCTGAACGAGAAAATACGTTCTTCACCGAGATGAACTTTATCGCCGGTCATGATCTTCAACATCCCGATCAAATCATCCTCGGAAAAGGTTTGGCAGAAAGTTTGGATGCTAAAGAGGGAGACACCGTCACCTTGCTGACTCAGACCGTGAATGGGCAGTTGAACGGAGCGGATTTGACCGTGGCGGGGATCTTCTTTACAGGTAAAAAGGTTATTGATGATTCGTTTTATCGTGTGGACTTAAAGCAGGCGCAGCAGCTTCTTGATACTCGTCGTATTGAGATGTTTTCACTGGCGACTCAAGGAGTGGATGCTTGGCCTCAGGTTGAAAAAGATATTCGGAAAGCCAATCCTCAGTTGGAAGCCGTGCCCTTTGAAATTTTGGATAAAAACTATTACCAAAATTCAGTGGATTTCTTAAATGCGCAGTTTTCTTTCATTCGTTCGATCATTCTGGTCATTGTCGCTATGGGGATTTTTAATGTGATTTCGGTGGGACTTTTGGAAAGAGCGGGAGAGATGGGGGCCTTACGTGCCAACGGGGAAAAGCGCAGCCGTCTTTTTAAAATACTTCTACTAGAAAATAGCCTTTTGGGAATTCTCGGAGGCTTTGTGGGAATTTGTTTGGCGGTGTTGGTTGATAAGACCTTATTAGTGAAGGGGATTCCGATGCCCCCGGCACCGGGAATCACTCGTCAGTTCTTTGTGTTCTTGGATATCATGCCCAGTCACTACGTTCAGGCGTTGTTGTTGCCCATGATCGCTACTGTTGTAGCCAGTTTGTGGCCGACCATTAAACTTTTGAAAAAATCCATCCCAGAACTTCTGCGTTCAACATAATTTAGAAATGTGAGAGACCTCGTCTTCGAGGTCTCGGCAATTTGTCCACTTCTTAGACACGATGGTAAAATTTGCAGTTTATGCGCCTTTCTAGAGCGTCAATTCCAATTCAAAGTACTTCACGCCCCTAAAAAAAACGGTATAAGACTTGCTCTCTGGATTTCTTGGAGTCAAAAAATTTATGAGAGTGTCCGTTCTGGTTAATTCTAAAGCCGGTTCCGTGAATGCGGAGCTGATTGAGGCTAAGGTGCGCGAAGCTTTGTTTCGCTGCGACCTGCGCTTCTGCCGTCCACAGACGTTGACGGAGATGTGCGACTTCCTCAGTGAGGAACGAGCGCAGAAGACGGACTATGTTATTATCTGTGGCGGCGATGGCACGATCAACGTGGCCTTGCAATGTCTGATGAAATGTCAGGAGCATCTGCCCATTCCTCCGATCGTGGTTGTTCGTTCAGGAACAGCTAATGATTTAGCCCATGAAATCGGAATTTCAAATCGCATCGATCACGCCGTTCGCAACATCTTCGAAGGTGTTGTGAAGAACATTGACGTGATTGAGATCAGTTCAGGAGAGAAAAAAACCTACATGCTGACCAATGGAGGCTTGGGAATGCCTGCGGTGGCGGCTGAATTGGCGAATAAATTTAGAAGTCATTTGCAGACCTTGGCAAATTCTCCGAAGTCGGCGGCGGCCTATAAGTATCTGGCGCAAAAAAGCTATTATGCTGTTAAGAAAATGGGACCCACGGTTTATTCGATGATGACCGCGGAGGCGATTCGCACGTGGAATCCCGAGGGTTGGGAGCTTGAAATTGAGATTCCTGGCAAAGTGAATATCGAAACTAGTTCCCCGATTGTTTTGATTAATAATCAGCAAAGTATCGGGGCCAGTTTCTTGCCAGCCCCTTACACCTCAAATACAGATGGCACCGTCAATCTGTTGTTGTCGGAAACGAAGAACATTCCGGAACACACCCGAGCGGCCTTGCACATTCGTCGTGGTAGTATTGATAAATCTTCCGCTTTCAAATCGTTTGAGCTCAAAGAGTTCAGACTAAAGAGCCAGAATCCCCGTCGCGCTTTGACTTTTTTTGGGGATGGCGAGATCCTTCTCAAAGATGTTCAGGAGCTGTCAGTTCGCTGTATACACCGCGGACTTCCTGTTATGGTCAGACAATAGGTGCAATCTGGAGGTCTTCCTTGACCAAACCCCGAATCCTCGTCACAGGGGGAACTGGTTTTCTTGGCAAAAGAGTCATTCCTCTGCTTCGTGAAAAATTCGAAGTGGATGTGCTTTCCCGTTCGGGTAAGACGGAAGTCCAGGGAGACCTGACTGAGTGGAATGCCGGACTGGACCTGGAATCTTTGAAGAATAAAAACTATTCTCTCTTCCTTCATATGGCCGGTCTTTATGACCTGACCGCCTCTAAAGTGGATTGTTATCAACATAATATTTCGACGATGGGAATTGCCTTGAAGGTGGCCGATGCCTTGAAGATTCCTTTTTTCATTAACACCAGCACGGTGGCGGCGGGGATTAATTCTAGCCTGGGGTCGGTAAAACCTTATGATCTAAATTTTTCCAAATCTTTTCCTGATGCTTATTCCGAGTCGAAAGCTTTAGGAGAGCAGCTCTTACAAAATTGGGCGGCACGGTCTATTCAGGGGCGAGTGAATTTAAGATTGGGCGTGCTGGTCGGGGACTCTCAAAAAGGAACCATCGAGCGCATTGATGGGCCTTACCATTCGGCCGAAGCTTTTAATAAAATCCGCCCCATGATTGAGTCATTCCCGACTTCGTTGCCGTTGCCGGGGAATGCGCAAACCAAACTTCCCTTGGTGCCGGTGGACAAAGCCGCCCAAGCGATCGTAAGGTTTTGTGAGTGGACGCTGTCTCACAAACCGCAGGGTTATCAAAGTTATCATGTGACGCCCACATACGGATTGGGTGTGAAAGAGCTGTATGTTTCGGCTTTGAAGTATCAGGCGATTCCTCATCGAGGAATCGTTTTGTTCGATCAGATTTCAGAGTCTGTGATTTTAAAGATTTCAAAGTTTTTGGCGAAATTTCCCGAAGAAGAACTGCATTATCTGATGAACTTCCCAATTTACGACACGACGGCGACACGCGAGGTGTTGGGAGAAAACTGGTGCCCTGAGTTTAAAGAATACGAACAAGTTTTTTGGAGCGGCTATGAAGAATTCGTATCGCATCGCTGAGATCAGCTTCGGTCGCCCGCATTGGGATACCGCCTACGAATTTGAGTTCGAAGGAAAACAGTTTGAAGTTCAAAGATTCAGCGCCAATTTTTCCGTCGAGACAGTTCGTCGTTTGATCGAGAGTCTTCGCAATCAAGTCGATGCTTTTGCTTTGACCAGTTTGCCTCCGGTCATTAAGTTGGATCAAAAAAGTTACGTCCATCGTCAGTACTTGGAAATCATGGGTATTCCGTCACCAGTGCCGCTGTGTGATGGGACGGGGCTGCGTGAGATCGCAAATATCAATTCATTGGTGAAACATATCGAGGCAGGAAGTATTCAACCTGATCGCGGCGTGTTTTTTCCTTCGGCGGTCTTTTCGACAGAGTTGGAAGAGTATATTCGAGATCGTTATCGTAAATCGGTCTACATTGGCGACGCGTATTCGCTCTTAGGTGTTCCGTGGTTGATTCAACCTTTTCCTGGTCTGATGACATTGTCAAAGCTTGTTTTGAATGTCGCTAACTTTAAAGATTTACGAAAGAACACGCCTTTGGCGGAAACTAAGCTACAAAAGATGAGTCGTTCTTCGTTAGCCGCGCAGGTTGAAAATATCCAATATGTTTTCTGCGATCTGCCCTTCTTACTTCTTTTTGATACCGCAACGGAGTTTGTTCGCGGGAAGGACTTGGTGATTTGGTCTTCGCATCCTTTGATGGAGGCGGAAGCTAAGAAGTTTTCCCCGCGCAGTATTATCAATTTATTCCCGGAAAACTACCGCATCCATCCTTATATGAACTATTCTGTTTTGGATGCGACCTTGCGTTTGTCTCATGGGCGAACGGCGCCATTGACGATTGAAGAGTGGGAGCAGATTCTGACCGAAGACACGGAGATTCGTCAGGTGGCCCGCAAATATGTCATGACTCGAAATGTTTCGACACAGGCGAAAATATCTTCTGGCATGAATACGGTGAAAAATAAGATCTTGGGTCAACCAGAGCCTGACTTTGCCTTTGTGATCCACGCATTGTCACACCAGGATTTTATGCGTTTACCGATTTTATCGGCGTTAAAACACATGCCCAAAGAGTGGAATGACCCCTTTGACCGAATGGCAGCGAAGGCTCCTCCTTTTGTGCATGGCCATATTAAGCATATTATCAGTTCAGAGACGGGTGAAGAGATTAACGGTATTCTTTATGCTTTGCCGGCCACTCCGAAAGTGCTTAAAGAGACTGATCCTGAGGTGATCTATCGAAAAATCGAAAGTCTTTGTTATGATGCCGCCAATCGCGGTGCGAAGATGATTGGTTTGGGGGCGTACACCAAGATTGTGGGGGACCAGGGTATCACCATCAATCAAAACAGTCCTATCCCGGTGACCACGGGAAACAGTTTGAGTGCGTCGGCCACCCTGTGGGCCCTGAACGATGTGGTTCGGAAGATGCACCTTTTGAATATGGATCCACAAAATGGGTTGGTCGATGGCATGGCAATGGTCATTGGGGCCACGGGTTCGATCGGGCAAGTCTCTGCCAAACTTTTAGCTTTGGTGTTTAAGAAGCTTTGTTTGGTGGCTCCGCGTATGAATCGTCTGCAAGAGTTGAAATATGAAATTCAAAAGATGTCGCCACACTGTGAAGTCATCGTGGCGACAGATGCGAATGAACTGGCGGGTGAAGCGGACGTACTGGTGACGGCAACCTCTGCTTTAGACCACAAGATCGTCGATGTGATGAAGTTAAAACCCGGAGCGGTTGTCTGTGATTGTTCAAGGCCTTTGGATTTTGATATTGAAGATGCGAAAAAGCGTCCTGATGTGTTGATTATTGAATCCGGCGAAGTGGTCCTGCCAGGACCAGTGGAGCTAAACTGTGATATCGGCCTTCCGGGCAACACGGTCTATGCGTGCTTGGCAGAGACCGCCTTATTGACCCTTGAAAAGAGATACGAAGCCTTTACCATGGGGCGAGATATTGAATGGGACAAGGTGAAGCAGATTTATAAAATGGCCCGTCGCCACGGAGTTCAATTGGCGGCGATTCAGGGTCACACGGGGATTATTACGGACAAAGAGATTGAACTCACAAGACAACTGGCATTATCAAAACGAAGGAAATAGGAGATGTCATGAAGACACTTTTGGCTGTAGGCGTTTTAGCTTTTTCGTTCCACGCGGGGGCGGCAGAAGATCCGGCAGAGTGGGTGAAAAAGGCCGACAATATTCGGAATCCTGCTGAATCCTATGAAATGAAAATCAAAGTCGAAACCTCAGAAAACACATCGGTCTTTCAAGTCTACCTAAAGGGTCAGGACAAAACTTTGATTGTGACAAAAGAGCCTGCACGAGACAAAGGGCGCAACATGTTGATGTTGGATCGTGATTTTCACGCCTATGTTCCCAATTTAAAGCGTTCGATGCGGTTGTCCTTGGCACAAAAACTTTCCGGCCAGGTCGCAAACGGGGACATCTCTCGCACACGTTGGTATGGCGACTACTCTGTCATGAAAGAGGCTGAAAGCAATGGCGAGATCCAACTTCTTCTTAAAGGAAATAAAGACAATCTGACTTATGCCTGGATTCGCCTGTGGCTGAAAAAGGGAAGCTTTGAGCCTTTACGTGCTGAGTACTTGGGGCTTAACGGAAAGACCATACTAAAAAAGGCCAGCTTCGAAGACTATAAAAGCATTGCCGGGGCCGTTCGGCCGACCACTTTAAAAATCGAAGATACCAACAAACAGATCAGTCATATTCGTATTTTAGAGATGGGTAAAAAAGACTTTTCTGACTCCTTCTTCTCAGTTCGCAATATGGAAAGCATGAAGTAGAGTGAGGACCGGCTTTTTCTTATTCTTTTTGATGATTTCAATGGGAGCGAGAGCCGACCTCACGGGCGCGGCTCGCTATGAATATATTCGTGGCAAAGAAGAAGAGTTGGCCCACCGACTTATTATCAAATCGAAAATGAATTCCTCTTTGGGGCCTTTTGGAGTTTTTATTGAGGGCTTTGGCGAATTTGAAACGAATGAGGATCAAGCCTTCATCCGTCGATCCCCTTCTCGAGGATATTTGCAAGAGGCTTACTTCGAGTTTAAAAAAGACTCATTTTATGTGCGCGTGGGACGACAGGCTTTACGTTGGAGCGAAAGTTGGAGTTTGCCCTCGTTGGATGTGTGGACCGGGCGGCGCTGGAATCGTCTTTTCTTTGATCCTCTGGCGGATCAACTGACTCATTCGACGGGGATTTCATTTTCTTACACCACGGAAAACACCTCCCTGGATCTTGTCGGTATCGGAGAACTTGCGGAAACCTTTTATCCCATTCCGATTCCCGAGGTGGAGAACGAAAAGAATTCCAGCTTTGGAGGGCGCTTTAAGTGGAATGTCGGGGGATTTGGACTTTCTGCGATGAGTGCCCAGGTTCTTCGCAAGAACCACTATGGAGTGAGTGGAAACTACGCTTTTGACTCGGCGGTTCCCAAGATAGAAATTGGCTATGTCGATGATACGACACCAGGACTGACGGTGAAACGTGATCAGATGTTTTCAACGCTGGGATGTGATTTGTTTTTGGGAAATTGGGTGGTGCTTCCCCAGGTCACATACTTCCAAGTGAATTCGGTTCTGGGAACTGAGTATCAGACTTCGTTTTACGCCTCGGCGCAATGGAACCCCGATCGTCATGACGTGCAGGTTCTTTTTTTTCAAAACCCTCAAAGCAAAGAGGCGTTTATGAGCGCAAGTTATGGATACAATGTGACGGATTATTTTACGGCCTCGGGATTTGTGCAAAACTATGCGGGACAAGAGGGCCTTTATAAATTTTATGAAGAAATCACGGGGGGACTCGTGGTGGGCTTGCGATTGGAACTGACTGGAAATTTAGCCTTTTAAGGAGAGCTTGTGGCAAAAGAATACTTTTCGGACTTAAATTATACTTTGGCGAATGAAGACACTCGTATTGAGTTTGAATTGCTACCCGAAGGTGTGGAGCGAGTTTTCAGCATTGCTGGGTCGGGCGCGCGTTGCCTGCCTTTGATTGCCAAGAATCCGAAGTATTTAGACGTGATCGATATGTCGGTGAGTCAGCTTTATCTGTGTGAACTTCGTTTGCAGGCGATGAAGACCCTGTCTTATGAAGAGTATTTGTTTTTGATGGGATATCGCGGGGCTTTGCAAAGCGGCGGTGATTGCGGTGATGATCGAGAGACGATCTTCAAAAAGCTAAAATTATCACCGGAGGCGACCCGCTATTGGATGGACCGAGTGCAGGGCTGGAGGCCCAAAGGGTTTATCCTCTTGGGTCGATGGGAATCCCACTTCCAAAAGTTGGGTTATCTATTTAGAGATGTCTTAAAATGTGATTTCAGCAAATTCTTTGCGGCTCAAACCTTGGATGAACAGGTGACGATTTACGAAGAAGAGTGGCCCAAAGTTCGTTGGAATAGCTTTATCCGAATAGCCGCCAGCGAGTATGTTTTTAATAAATTTTTATATAAAGGACATTTCAGCGGAAAGGCAGAACACAAGACGGAACAACGGGCTCCGTCGCAATTTATTATGGAAGAGTTCGACCGCATCTTTAGAACTCAACTGGTGCGAAAAAACTATTTTATGCAGATTCTTTTCTTAGGGCGTATTGCTTATGAGGAGGGGCTTCCTTTGGAGGCTCATCAGCACATCGTAGAAGCGGTCAAAAAATCAAAAACTGAAATTCGTTATCTGCATGGCAATCTCCTGGAACACTTACCTCGCTATCCATATAACTTTGTCTCGTTGTCCGACACCATTTCTTATCTTGATCAACAAGACGCCAATCAAATCTTGCAAAAGCTTTCCGCTGAAACTCCTTCGGGAAGTCAAATTGTGATTCGGTCCTTTATGAGAGCTCCAACTGAGATTGATTTGCGAAACTGGCAAGAGCTGGGTGATCTGAATCAGTGGGCGCAAAAGAAGGATGGAACGGGCGTGTATCAGTTCCATATTTTCAAGAAGATTTGATTCTTATTGAATCGGTTTTTTAAAGATTTTGTAAGGAGATTGAAAATAAATAACTATTTATGTATTCTATTCTACAAGTGGGGGAATAGGGTATGTACCGGTCAAAGGGCTGCTTGTCCTTATTTTTATCGCAACGAGATCTCGTTGTGGATCCGATAGCTATTAAGCTATTAAATGACAAACAACTTGTGCGCCTTTGGAACTCTCGCGGGGATCTCATTTATTACAATGAACTTCTGCGTAAGGCGACCTCGTATTCTCCTTTGGATTTATGCTATTACGATCTGAAGACCTTGTGGTCCTTCGAAGATGATGGCTACGAACGCTTTAAGTCCATTGTTTTGAAGGCTATGATGGGTCAAGAGCTTGGAAAAAACAGCGACTATATCGTTCGAGAAATTCGAGGAGAGAGGCTTTTGGGTCATCATAAAATCGATATCGCGACTCCCGTCTGGAATGATGGTAAGATCGAAGGAATTTTGATTGCCGGAACTTGTGATGTGTCAAAAAAAACCGGGTGACAGATAGCAACGAAATCAAATCAATACTGAATTAATACTCATAAATTGCCGACCAGTGGAAGACGGGAGAATTTATGAGAATTACCAAATATCTTCTACTCTTTTTCTTTCAGATGTTCATTTCGGCGCCATTTTGTCTCAACATGAGAATGGATCTTGCGATGGTCATTGGGATTGATATCGCCTCCTCAAGGAAAGTCGAAAAATTGCCGATATTTTAGAGGTCATGCTTAAGCAGTCTATTTGGAAAATCAATATTTTAGCACTACTTGTCGGCGCGATGGCGGGATGTTCGGATGCCAATCCGACAGTTAGCATCTTGCGTTCCATTGAAGGGTTTGATTTTTCCAGTTCTGACATTGTGACTGCCAGTCTCAACTCCGTCCCTTTACAAGCCAATTGTTCGGCCTTTGTCGGTGGAGTGGAAATGAGTTTTGACGGGGGAGCGACCTGGATCACACCGACATCGTATGATCCCTCAGCAAAATCAGTTTGTGAAAACGGGTCTTTTTCTGTGACTTTATCTGATTCCCGGGCCCCGCTTAGTGGTATGATGATCTCTAAGGGACAAGTCTTTACGGTGAAGTTCAGAGCTTTGCCTAAGGTGGGAAGTTGGATTTATCGCGACGTGAGTGTCCGGTATTCTCCGTCCTCACCGTTATCAGAAGAAATTTTGGCTGGTGCACAAATGCAAACAGGCACAGGAATTGTGTTGCACAGTCGTCTGCGCGGGCAGACTCAGCAGATCTCTCAAGGTGGGGCGTTTAAAATCCGAGGAAGGATTACACAATGAAGTTAGTTCTTTCTTTGCTTTTCACACTTGTGGCGTCTTATGCTCAGGCTGTTTCTCCTGGGCCACTGTTCACCTATGAAGGGGTTTTGACGGATTCTGCCGGTACGCCGATCACAACGGCTCAGACTGTGACCTTCCAGGTTCTTTATTCTTCTTGTATTGTCTATGAAGAAACACAAACTATTTCCCCGGGTTCTGCCGGAGAGTTCAGTGTGATCGTTGGGGCGGGCACTCAGACGGATTCGGCTGGCAACTTGGCGGATCGTATTTTTGCTTCGGCAGGCTCTGTGAACTGTCATGGTGGAAGCCCAGTGACCGTCACAGGCTTTGCGACAAGGTCTTTGCATATTCGTATTGGATCGACAGATCTTTCTCCAGACGTAACCATTAATAACGTTCCTTTTGCGATCAACTCACAGAAGTTGGCGGATAAAGGGCCTGGTGACTTCGTTCAAGTCAGTGCGGCTATTTCTCAGGCCAACGTTGAAAGTATTTTTAATCGATACACGAAATTGGATGCGATCTTGAATAATTTCAATTCCGCGGGGACAACTCTTGGTGCCAATATCACAGGGAATGCGGCGACAGCCACTACGGCTACGTCTGCGACCAATGTCACCGGAGTGGTTGCCGTTGCCAATGGAGGAACGGGAGCGACCACGGCCCCTGCCGCTAGAACAAATTTAGGACTCGGATCGTTAGCGACTCTTTCACCGACGGGAACGGCGGATAACACCACTTATCTTCGCGGTGACGGGACATGGGCGACGGTTTCTGGTGGCGGTGGTGGTGGAACCA
>JANJTG010000097.1 GCA_024711265.1 Bdellovibrio sp.
GTTGTCAGATTGCAGACCTGCATGTTGTTCTGAGCTGAAAGCTGTAAGAATCTTTCAAGGCGGGCCGAAGAGTGCTCAGGTCCCTGACCTTCATAACCATGAGGAAGCAACATGACCAAGCTGCTCATTTGTTGCCATTTAGTTTCAGAGGCTGCGATGTATTGATCGATCACGATCTGCGCGCCATTGGCGAAGTCACCGAATTGCGCTTCCCACATCACCAGTGTGCGAGGATCTTGATTTGAATAACCGTATTCGAAACCCAGAACGCCGTATTCTGATAAAATACTTTCCGCCACCAGCAAAGAGGCTTTGGGATTGAGATCTGCCAGAGGGAAATAAGACTTTCCGGTTTTAAAGTCGTACATGCCGGCATGGCGGTGAGTGAAGGTTCCACGCACGCAGTCTTCGCCAGTCAAACGAACCGGAGTGCCTTCGTGAAGAAGAGTTCCGTAGGCCAGAAGTTCGCCCATGCCCCAGTCAATCATCTCTTTGCCAGCACCCATGGCCTTGCGACCTTCCAAAAGCTTCAAAAGTTTTGGATGAGGAGTGAAGGATTCAGGGTATGAGCCAATTTTTTCGCCGATTTTTTTCAACGTAGCGAGATCAAAAGTGGTGTCGGCAGTTTTTTCGAAATCCGCATCAGTTCCTTTGCGGAGGCCTTTCCATTCGCCATCAAACTTAAAGTTCTTCAGTTTGGGAGGATTCTTTTTCGTGTCGTCAAAGATTGTCTGCAAACGATCCATCGCTTGATTGTAAAGATCGTCAATAGCCTTTTGATCCAGGCTGCCTTCCGCCGTCAATTTCTTCGCATAGATTTCACGAACAGTCGGATGAGTTTTAATAATTTCGTACATCTGGGGCTGTGTGAACGCGGGTTCATCACCTTCGTTGTGTCCGAACTTGCGGTAACAGATCATGTTGATCACGACGTCTTTGCCGAACTCTTGGCGGTAACGTAAAGCAATGTCCATTGCGCGAACGCCGCTTTCAACATCGTCGCCGTTGACGTGGATCACAGGAGTGAACGTCATTTTCGCGGCGTCGGAAGAATAACGGGTCGAACGAGTGTCCGTGCCGGTTGTCGTGAAACCTACTTGGTTGTCGAGAATAATGTGAATAGTTCCGCCGACCGTGTGGGACTTTGTCCCAGCCATCTGCAAAACTTCTTGCACGATACCTTGTCCGGCAAAAGCGGCATCCCCATGAATTAAGACAGGAACGATTTTTTTACGTCCGTCAGCACCGATCTTATCTTGAGCGGCACGAGTCATACCCAGAGCCACCGCATTCACGGTTTCAAGGTGAGAAGGGTTGTAGGCCATTGTGACTTTGCAGGGTCCGTTAGCGGTTTTCTTTTCCGTGATATAACCCAAGTGATATTTTACGTCGTTGTCGAAGTCTTCAACGGGTTCTGCCAACTGCAGAGGACCATTGAAATCTCCAAACACGTACTCTTCGCCTTTACCGAAGAAGTTCACAAGCATGTTCACGCGTCCACGGTGAGCCATGCCGACAAAAACTTCCTGAACTTGCAGGCCTGTGCCTTTGTTTACCAGAGCTTCCATCATCGGCATGACAGTGTCCGCACCTTCGACAGAGAAACGCTTGGTTCCCACATAACGAGTGTGGATGAACTTTTCTAAAGACTCAGCCTTCGTCAAGGCCGCCAGGGCATTTTTCTTTTCATCCAAAGAAAGTTTGTAGGGACTTCCTTCGAATTGTTTTTGCAACCAAGAGATCTCTTGTGGAGCCGCATCCGCTGCCTGCAAAGAAATCTTGCCGCAGTAAAGAGATTTCAGATGAGCGATAATCTCTGTCAGGGTGGCTCCTTGTTTTCCGATCAGGGAGCCAACTTGGAATTTGCTATTTAAATCTTTGTCACTTAAGCCAAAGCGTTTCAAAGATAAAAGTTCACCGGCTTTGGGGGCGTAAAGAGGATTGAGATCAGCTTCAGTGTGGCCATCGGCTCGGTAGGCTTGAATCAGTTGGAAGACTGAAAGCTCTTTGTCGGACATGCCGAACTTGCCTTCTTGAGCAAACTCAACACCTTCAAAAAAACTTTTCCACTCCAACGCCAAAGAATCAGGATTGGATTTAAAATCTGCATAGAGCTGTTCGATGTACTCTAGATTCGCGCGATTGATACCACTGTTGTTCACGATGATCCTCTTTTTAAGAACGACTTTATTCCGCGTGCTAATTTTTCAAAAACTTGGCAGTTTGACACGCCTTAATGCGCAGCAAAATTCCCAGCTTTTGATATTAAAGAAAGCCTGGTCATGATAGCTCTTTTTCTAAGTAAATTGAAGGAGTTTAAACTGTGTATAAGTTGGTACTGATTAGGCACGGTGAGAGTGTTTGGAACCAAGAGAATCGCTTCACGGGTTGGCAGGACGTTGATCTTTCAGAAAAAGGTCGAGCAGAGGCTCTAAAAGGCGGAAAAGCCCTCAAAGATAAGGGTTTTAGCTTCGACATTGCTTACACGAGCGTGCTGAAAAGGGCGATTAAAACACTCAATTTTGTTCTCGATGAGTTGGATCAGGTGTGGCTTCCTGTCCACAAAGATTGGCGTTTGAACGAAAGACATTACGGAGCTCTGCAGGGTCTTAATAAGTCAGAAACTGCAGCTCGTCATGGAGAAGAGCAAGTGAAAATCTGGCGTCGCAGCTACGATGTGCCACCTCCTCCGATGGATAAGAACGATCCTCGCCATCCTTCTCATGACCCTCGATATAAGGGAGTTGATCCTCAACTTTTGCCTAGCCAAGAGTCCCTTAAGGACACGGTTGCGCGCTTTCTACCTTTGTGGACTGGGACAATTGCGCCCACGATCAAAGACGGGAAGAATGTTTTGATCGTAGCCCATGGCAATAGTTTGCGAGCTTTAATTCAGTATTTGGAGGGCATGACTCCGGATCAAATTATGGCAGTGAATATGCCGACGGGGATTCCTTTGATGTATGAACTGGATGTGAACTTTAAGGTGTTGAACAAAGAGTTTATTGGCGACCCTGAAGAGGTGAAAGCGGCTATGGAGGCCGTCGCCAATCAAGGGAAGGCAAAGTAGCTGTTTCATTCAGAGATGTGAGTCTATTACAGTTGCGCTAAAAAGCAGGTGGTCTTCTAAAGGTAACTCTTTCAGATTCCGATAAGTTAGTCATGTCAAGGAACTTGTCGGTATTCTGGAACGTTATTGTTTTTACCACGCTTCTTTCCGGTTGCGGGGGACAGTTGTCTGTTGAGTCGACAAAGACTTCCAACGCGGATCCGGTGACATCAGTTCCAGCAGGTCCGACATTAAAGCCCGCTCTGACCGTCAATTTCTTATCTATCGAACCCAGCTCAGTCTCTAGTACTTTGACTCCGCTTTTAAAAGGTGTGGCTTTGGATGCAGCCTCGCATGCGGTGACTTTGTATTCCGATGAAACCTGCAGTGTGCCGATCGGAGCCGGTGGCGCTGCTAATTTTTCTTTGGTCGGAATTCGGGCTCTAGTGATTCCCAATGTCAGTACCCATATTCACGCTCGAGTGTTTGATGTTTCTGGAAACTACGGTCCCTGCGAACCTTTGGTCACCTACACCTCAGACACCATTGCGCCCTCTCTTTTTCAGTTCAAAATCGATGAAGAACCTTATGTGAATAAGATTCATTTGAATTACTCGGTTGTCGGTGATTCATCAGGTATTGATTCATTCTGTCTTCTTGAAAACGACACCGACATGCAAAACTGCGTGTGGCAAAATCCTCCTTTGCCGACGACACTTTCTTCCACACCTCCTCACGGATTTAAGGCTTACACGTTATTTTTTAAGGATGCCGTGGGGAATATTTCGAATCGTGTTTTCTCTAACACTGTTTATGTTGATATCACTCCTCCGGCGGATCCGAGCAGCCCTTCCACTGTGCCGCCGACTCCCTCGGGAGTTTTAGCTCCTTTGGTCAAGGGTTCTGCGGATCTGGAGGCCTCTGAGATCGCTATTTACAGTGATAATACGTGCACGACACTTCTGGGCAAAGGCAGTCGCGATAGTTTCTTGACCACGGGTATTCAAATCACCGTGCCGCTCGGGTCGACGACGTCCTTGTTTGCGCAGGCTAAAGACAAAGCCCAGAATATTTCGGGGTGCGCCTATTTGATGGACTATACTCATCAAAGTGGGGCCGTCACGCCTTTGACGATCGGTTACTTTTCTACGACACCACTTTCTCCGTCCTCGAATCAAAATCCAAAGATTAAAGGGTACTCTTCCAGTGACGTGGTGAGTGTCAATTTTTTTGCGGACTCTTCTTGTGCAGGAGCTCAGATTGGTACCGGCACCAAAGTTGACTTTGAAGGGGTGGGGATTACCGTGGCGACCAAGGCCAACGATCACACGGCGATTTATGCCAAGGGTTTTGATGCTTCTTCGAATCCGACGTCCTGTGTTTTGATGGCGACGTTTCTTCATGACGATACTCCGCCAACAAATGTGAGTTCTATTTCTCACAAAGCCTTTTTAAATTCGACCAGCTCAACTCCTTCCGTAACGTGGTCGGCGACTTCGACTGATGCGGGCGCGGGTGTTTTAAAGACGGAATACTCCATTGGAACCACCGCCGGAGGAACGAGTATCCGCGGTTGGACTATTTTAAGTGCGACGTCTCCCGCAGTTTTTTCAGGACTGACGTTGTTAGATGGAAATACGTATTTCATCAATTTCCGTACGACTGACAAAGCGATGAATGTTTCTTCTGTGACATCCTCTTCGGGATGGACTGTGGATGTGAGTGGGCCTGTCAGCGGACCTGTGTTTGTGTCTTTCACTCCGAGTTCGCCCTCGGCGACGACCACGTCTCCGGTTGTAAAGGGGACAGTGAGTGCCGACACTGTAACCGTGAAGTTGTTCTCGGATGCAGGGTGCAGTTCGTTGATGGCCAGTGGTTCTAAGGCGGAATATGAAGGTGGCGGAATTGGCTTTAGTATTTTGAGCAACTCTGAAGTGTCAGTTTATGGCAGAGCATATGATGGAGCCGACAACCCTTCATCTTGTCAATTTTTAGGAACTTACAAACACGATAATATTGCGCCGACTTTCTCGGGTTTGTCTATCAATGGTGGCTCTTTCATCAATAATGCCGTGGTTTCACTGAGCATCGG
>JANJTG010000409.1 GCA_024711265.1 Bdellovibrio sp.
AACTTGATTTCCTGCACCCGCTGCCGCAGGTGATGTTCGGGGTCGGCCTGACCGCCTGGGTACTGCTGTTCAGCGGCCAGCTGCGCGCCCTGCACCGGCAATGGCGGACGGCGGGCGCCGGTTGAGGCCGATGCGCCGCCGCGTTATCCCCGCGGCGGCGCCATGATCGAACCTCAGCGACCCGCCGTGGCATTGATGATTTCCGGCAGGTCGGTCTCGCGGTCCAGCTGCGGGAACTTGCTGCGCTCCATCCGGCGGATCGCGAAGTGCATCCATGCCAGTGCGCTGCCCACCAGCACGAACAGCAGCATGAAACAGCTGGTCCAGATGCCGGTCAGGTCGTTGAGCGCGCCGAAGGCAATCGGCAGCAGGAACCCGCCCAGCCCACCGATCATCCCGACCACGCCGCCCACCGAGCCGACGTATTGCGGGTAGTACACGGGGATGTGCTTGTACACCGCCGCCTTGCCCAGCGACATGAAAAAGCCGAGCACGAACACCAGCACGGTGAACGGCACCACGCCGATGGCGAGATGGAAGACGATATCGCCCTCGATGCCCTTGACCACGTACTGCGTGTCCGGGTAGGCCAGCAGGAAGCAGCAGACCACCGAGACGCCGAAGGTCCAGTACATCACCTTGCGCGCGCCCCATTTGTCCGACAGCCAGCCGCCGACCACGCGGAACAGGCTGGCCGGGATCGAGTAGCACGCGGCCAGCACGCCAGCGGTCTTCACATCCATCCCGTAGGCGCCGATCAGGTAGCGCGGCAGCCACAGCGCCAAGGCGACGAAGCCGCCGAACACGAAGAAGTAGTACAGGGCGAAGCGCCAGACCTGCAGGTTCTTCAGCGGGGCCATCTGCTCCCGGAACGGCATCGGCTTGACGCCGGACTTGCGGCGCTGCTCCAGCGACGGATCTTCCTGCGAGAACAGGAAATACAGGATCGCCGCCACCGCCAGCCCTACCGCCCAGACCTTGGCCACCATCGTCCAGCCCGCCGCCACCATCACCATCGGCGCCAGCAGCTTGGTGACCGCGGAACCGATGTTGCCGGCGCCGAAAATACCCAGCGCGGTGCCCTGCTTCTCCGCCGGGAACCACTTCGAGACGTAGGCCACGCCGACCGAGAACGAA
>JANJTG010000420.1 GCA_024711265.1 Bdellovibrio sp.
TGGGACGGAACTTCACCAGCATCGCATCGCTCGTACCGCCGATCGTGGTCTTGTGCGCGCCGGTTGTGGCGATCGAGGCCGTACTCGCGGTGGTGCCGGCCGCGTAGATCGCGCCGGAGAGGTCGCTGCCGACGTCGTTGAACACGTCGTCGCCCGTGCCGCCGTAGTAGGTCGCCCAGACGAGGCCGGGATCGATGGTGAGGACGGCATCGGTTGGATATGCGTCCAGCGCGAAGGACACCTCGCCCTGTTCGAGACGATAGCGTCCGCCGACGTTCACGTACCCTCCCGTCGGAAGCTGTGCGCGGCAGACCGGCGCCTGCTCGCGGATCGTGCCGAGATCGGTCGTGATCTCGAGCTCGCCCGTAGCGGTCACGCGCACGTCGCGCGCGCCCTCGTAGCGGATGCGGATCTGTGCGGGGTCGGCGCCGGCGCGCACGACGAAGTCCGTCGACACGGGCCAGGCGGATCCGTCGAGCGAGGCGCGTGTGTGGACCACCATGTCCACGCCCTCGTAGAGATCGCGATAGGTGACGCTTGCGTAGCTGCGCACGAAGGTCGCACCGGTCTCGGGCAGATGCGCGTAGTAGTAGTTCGCGTAGCCGTCGAGAACCTCGCCCGTCTCGATGCGCGGCATCGCCGCCGCGCCCGCGAACCCCACATCCACCCTGTGCACCTCGACGGGGGTTTTGAAAGGTCGGTGGACGCCCTCGTCCACCAGTGACGAATGTTGCGTCAACTCATACGCCACCCCATTCCTCAACAATCGCATCCTGAACCCCTTCTGCACGAACGAGAACTGCACATCCGGCCGTGCCCGTCCGAACTGATCGGAGATCTGACCCTTGTTCTCTTCGAACCCCGCTGAAGGCGAGGCGTCGATCGATCCGGTTGTCACTTGCGCGGCGGCTGATGCCGTCATGACGATGATCGTACTGGCGACCATCAGAGCGAGGCGAAGGTGCGTGAACATTATGTCTCCTGAAGAACATGTGCGTGATATGAAGAACCAATGGAAGGGCCAATGGACGGGCGGCGTCTCGCCGCCGTTGCACGAAACATCCGTCACTGGTGGACGCGGGCGTCCACCGACCTTTCGCGTTACCGAACGATGCGGAGCAGGGTGCGCGCGAGGTCGGTCTCTACAACGTAGACACCCGCCGGCATGAACTGCGTCGGCACCACCAGCGTCTGCACACCGCCGCCCGCAACCTCCGCCCGCCAGACCTCGCGGCCCAGCACATCCCGCACCACCACCACCCGCGCATCGCGCACGGTCACGGACGCGATATCCCGGGCGGGATTCGGATGCACCGCCACGAACGGCACGGCACCCGCATCGCCCACCACCACGGTCACGGCCTGCGAGTATTCCGCACGACCGTCCACGTCAACCTGCCGCAGCCGGTAGCGCCACGTGCCGGCACCGACGGAGCGATCCACCGTCTCATACTTCGCACCGGACCCCTCCGCGGCACGTGCGGCGACAAACGCCACCACCGTCCATGCGTCGTCACCCACCCGTGCGCGCTGCACCTCGAAGCCGGCGTTTGCGCGCTCGTCGGCGGTTTCCCAGGAGAGGACGACATCCGCGCCATCGACGCGCGCGGTGAACAGCACGAGCTCGACGGGAATCACCGACTGGATGTCGCCGATCGCATAGATGCCATCCTGGAAGGCACCGTAGTG
>JANJTG010000203.1 GCA_024711265.1 Bdellovibrio sp.
TTGAACACCTCTATCGGTAATTTGCTGTCCCATCCTCTGCCCATCTACGTCCAACTTGGAGGTTACCTAGGGACAGAATATCAAGATAACTCGCCGCCTATAAACAATTATTAATTTTTTGGACCAAATTGTAATAATAAAGTCTCAGATAGGGACTGGGCCAAAGACTTCTTGCGCAGCATAGCCCCCTGTGATATCCCCAAAATCCAACAATAACACACTCTCCAGCATTAACTGGTCCCCCAAAGTACTGAAATAGGGGGTCTTCCGGCGAAAAAAAGAAGCCGGCTCTGCAGGAGAGGAGGATTAACCAGAAAGGAAGTACTGCCATGGCACAAGTGACCATGAAAGAAATGTTAGACGCTGGCGTCCACTTCGGACATCAAACACAGCGTTGGAACCCAAAAATGAAACCTTATGTTTACACAGCTCGCGGAGGCATTCATATCATTGACCTTCAAAAGACTGTTGTACGCGCCAACAAAGCCGCTGAGTTCGTAAAAGATATCGCTGCTAACGGTGGTCGTTTGATCTTCGTTGGAACAAAAAAACAAGCGATCGAACCTATCCAAGAAGCAGCAGCAAAGTGTGGTCAGTACTACGTAACTAAGCGTTGGTTGGGTGGCATGATGACGAACTTCGAAACGATCAAATCTTCTATCGATCGTCTTCGCAGAATCGACACCATGAAAGAAAAAGGCGAATTCAACTACCTTACTAAGAAAGAGCGCGCGAAGCTTGAAAAAGAATACCTTCGCTTGACTGATTTCCTTAGCGGTATCCGTGAAATGAAAGAAATGCCTTCTGCAATGTTCGTTGTGGATCTTCCAAAAGAACACATCGCGGTTGCTGAAGCAAAACGTCTTGGCATCCCTGTTGTTGCTATTGCTGATACAAACTCAGATCCTGAGTCTGTTGAGCACGCAATTCCTGGAAACGACGATGCAATCCGCTCTATCAAATTGTTCGCAAATCTTATCGCTGATGCGTACCTTGAAGGCGCGAAAGAGTGGGAAGGCAAACTTCGCACTATGACTGATAAGCAATCTGACGTTGCTAAAGAAGCTAAGGCTGAAGGCAAAGAAGAAGCTCCTAAAAAACGTGGCGGTCCAAAAGCTGGCGCGAAAGAAGCTCCTAAGAAAGCTGCAGGTCCTACAGTTGTTAAAGCAACGAAGGCTCGTAAACTTGTTGCTGCTGGTACAGCAGAAGAAGTTGAGATCCAGGCTGAGCTTGAGCAAGGCCAAAGCGACGAGTCTGCAGAGTAATCTTCAGACATCGCGAAGAAGGGTGGCCTAGCCACCCTTTCTTTTGTATCCCTCTTTGAATTTTGATCTTTTTATTTTCAAACAACTCTGGTCCGGCCAGAGTGTAAGCAAGTTAAAGGAGTCTTCCTTATGTCTATTTCCGCTACTCTTGTAAAAGAACTCAGAGAAAAAACCAGTGCAGGTATGATGGATTGCAAAAAAGCGCTTGAGGCGACTGCCGGCGACTTTAATGCCGCTGTTGAATGGTTGCGCGTAAAAGGTTTGTCTTCTGCTGCAAAAAAAGCTGACCGTATCGCTGCTGAAGGCACTGTTTTCGCACAGGTTGTTGGGAACACAGGTGTTGTTCTTGAAATCAACTCTGAAACTGACTTCGTTGCTCGTAACGAAGGTTTCAAAAACCTAGTTACTGACGTTGCTCAACACGTTTTGAACGCTGTGAATGCTGTCGGCGATATCCTTGAGCAGGCTTTCCACAAAAACCCAACTATTAAAGTGGGCGATATGTTGAAAGAGGCTATTGCGACTATCGGTGAAAACATCGTTATCCGTCGTTTTGAAAAGTACACGGCTTCTGCAAACTCTATCGTGCACACTTATATCCACGGTGAAGGTAAAATCGGCGTGATGATCGAAGTTGCTGCTTCTAAACCAGAGGCTGCAAGCAATCCTGAGCTTAAGACTTTTGCTCAAGACGTTGCTCTTCACATCGCTGCGATGAACCCAATGGCGATCTCTTCTGAACAAATCCCTGCGGATGTTGTTGCAAAAGAAAAAGAGATTTTGACTGCTAAAAACCTTGAGTCTGGCAAAAAGCCTGAAATGATCGAAAAGATCGTTGAAGGTCAAATCCGCAAGTTCTTGGCTGAAAACTGCCTGGTTGACCAAGCCTTCGTTAAAAACCCTGACATGAAAGTCAGCGATTTAGCGAAAGAAGTTGGCAAAAAAATCGGTGCTGACGTTTCTATCAAGCGTTTCGTTCGTTTCGAACTTGGCGCAGGTATCGAAAAGAAATCCAACGACTTTGCAGCTGAAGTTGCAGCTCAAATGAAAGGACACTAGTTTGAAAGAGCCTGTCTATAAACGTATTTTGCTGAAACTAAGTGGTGAAGCCCTTGCTGGAAAGCAGGGGACTGGAATCAATACGGCAGTCATTAAACAGATCGCCGTGGATGTGGCAGAAGCATACAAGGCAGGCGTTCAGATTGGTCTGGTTATCGGCGGCGGCAATATCTATCGTGGAGTTGCCGCCTCTGCAGAGGGCATGGATCGCGCAAGTGCTGACTACATGGGTATGCTGGCGACTTGTATCAACGCCCTCGCTCTTCAAGACGCTCTTGAAAAAGAGGGTGTTCCCACGCGAGTTCAAACAGCCATTGAAATGGCAGAAATCGCAGAACCCTACATCCGTCGCAGAGCCATTCGTCATTTAGAAAAAGGTCGTCTGGTGATTTTCGGCGCAGGAACCGGAAATCCTTTCTTCACTACCGACACCGCCGCTTCTCTTCGTGCCATGGAGATCAATGCTCAAGTGATCATGAAGGCCACCAAGGTTGACGGAATCTATGATAAAGATCCTGCGAAATATCCAGATGCAAAAAAATTCGAAAAGATCAGCTACATTGCCGTTCTCAACCGCGGTTTACAGGTGATGGACTCAACAGCGATCAGCATGTGCATGGATAACAAACTTCCTATTATTACTTTTGATCTCACTCAGCCCGGCAATATTTTGAAAGCCGTTCAGGGTGAAAACATCGGGACTCTGGTTCACTAGTTCGCAAATTTACGCAACTAGGCCTTAAAAGGAGACAACTATGGCAATCGCAGATGTAAAAAAGAACGCTCAAGCTAAAATGGAAAAGTCATTGGCCGCACTCGGTGAAGAGCTTAAAAAGATTCGCACCGGTCGCGCTCAAGTTTCTATGTTGGACAATATCCGTGTTAATTACTATGGAACTCCATCTCCATTGTCTCAAGTCGCCTCTATCTCTACCCCCGACGCCAAGTCTTTTTTGATTGCGCCGTGGGAAGTTTCCATCCTTAAAGACATCGAACAGGCGATTATTAAATCAGAACTCGGCATGGCGCCCATGAATGACGGAAAAGTTATTCGCCTGAAGGTTCCAGATCTTACAGAAGAGCGCCGTAAAGACCTTGCGAAACAAGTTAAAAAGATCGCCGAAGAGGCCCGCGTTGCTGTGCGCATGGCTCGTCGTGATGCCAATGACGAAGTCAAAAAACTTCAAAAAGATAAAGCTATCAGCGAAGACGAGGGCAAAAAGGCCGAAGCAGATATTCAAAAAGCGACTGACGATTTCATTAAAAAAGTGGATCAAGTTGCTGAAGAAAAAGAAAAATCCATTTTGACTATCTAGTCGTACAGGGACGATGACTCTACCAAAGCATATTGCAATCATTATGGATGGTAACGGTCGTTGGGCGCAGCTCAAGCGTCGTCCTCGTACTTTTGGGCACATCAAAGGAACTCGCGTCGCGAAGAAGATCATCACAGACTGCTCGCGACGTGGAATTAAAAATCTGACTCTTTACGCGTTCAGCACCGAAAACTGGTTCCGCCCGCAGGCCGAAGTCAGTCTTCTTATGAAAATCCTTCGCCGCTATTTGAAGCGCGAGACAGAAAATCTTGTAAAAGAAAACATCCGTTTTTCTGTCATCGGTGATATGTCTCGCATCCCTGCTGACGTGGCGGACTCAATCGGAAAATCTATCGAAGCTACAGCTCAGTGCACAGGCCTCAATTTAGTCTTTGCTTTAAGCTATGGTTCTCGTCAGGAAATTACCGAGGCTGTGCGCAATATCGCTGCTCGCGTGGCCAAAGGAGAGCTTTCCCCAGAGGAGATTGATGAGTCCGTTATCAATGCCTCTTTAAGCACCTTCCCCACGCCAGATCCGGATCTCATCATTCGCACCAGTGGGGAACAACGACTCTCTAACTTTCTACTGTGGCAAGCCGCTTACTCTGAGTTCTATTTCACAGATGTGTTGTGGCCAAACTTCACTGAGTCTCATCTTGAAGAAGCTCTGAAAGCTTTCTCCGTGAGACAGCGCCGTTTCGGCAAGGTCTCAACAAATGACAACATGGAAAAGCTTTCTAACTAGAGCCGCCTCTGCCCTTGTGGCATTGGCTCTTATCATCGGCCTTTATATGGTCTGGTCCGTTAATGGATTGAAAATCGCCGTGGCCTTTGCCGTTGTCGTGGGTACTTGGGAACTCAAAGCTCTTCTGTTTCGCAATGAAAAGTCCGTGGCGCTAAAGGCCACCTTCTATGTCCTTAGTCTCTTGGTTTTTGCCGCCACAGTTTCCTCGTTAAGTTTAGGCTCTTTGGCCTATGCTTTAGCTTTGATCGTCATGATCACCTCTGTTCTTTTATGCTCTCACAAAGATGGCCACCTTGAGCGCATGATGACTTTTCAAGCCAAAGCGGCCTTGGGCTTCTTTTATATGGGTCTTCTGCCCGCCTTTGCCTTTCGTATTCTTGAACAAGCCCATGGAATTTCCTGGTTTGTCTTTCTTCTTGCAGCGGTCTTTGCTAACGACACTTTGGCCTATGTGTTTGGAGTTCTTCTTGGAAGACACAAAGTCATGCCGTCGGTCTCTCCTAAAAAAACCTGGGAAGGCTCGGTGGGTGGAATCTTAGGGTCGTTGGCCGCAGGTCTTATAGGCTGGTTTTTCTTATTTTCCGAAAGTTCATTGCTACCTCTTTTAATCTTGGCTGCTGTTTCAGGTTTTATGGGTCAGTTCGGAGACTTCTTCGAATCCCTCTTAAAACGAGTCGCCGAAGTTAAAGATTCTGGAAAAATCATGCCTGGTCATGGGGGCGTTTTAGATCGCATTGATGGCGTCCTATTCGCAAGTCCTGTTGTTCTTTCAGGAATTCTGATTTTGTCTCACCTTTTGTCATAAGCAAAAAGTCGAGCCAATTTGCATAAACACCTTAATTTTCTAGCTCCTCTGGGGGGAGCCCTTTAGAATATTTTAATGGATATTTTTTCTTACTTACATCAAGGTTTATCGGCAATTATCCCCTTCGTAGTTTTGCTCGGAATTCTTATTTTCGTGCATGAACTAGGACACTTTTTGGTCGCCCGTTGGTGTGGTGTTCGGGTTGAAGTGTTTAGCCTTGGATTTGGCAAAAAGATTTTTAAGTTTAAAAAAGGCGATACCACTTACGCCCTTTCTCTGATTCCCTTGGGCGGTTACGTCAAGATGTTCGGCGAACAAAATGGCGATGGGATTTCCGAAGAAGATAGAAAGTTCTCGTTTACTCACAAAAATGTATGGCAACGTATCGCCATTGTTCTTGCTGGCCCTATCATGAACTTCCTTTTTGCAATTCTTGTTTTCTTTGCGGTCGCCCTCATTGGGGAAGATGCTAAGACTCCGGTTGCGGGAGATGTCCCCCCAGCTTCGCCAGCCTATGCCGCTGGCTTTCGGTCGGGCGATAAAATCGTTTCTATCAATCAAAAACCCGTCACCACATGGGAAGACATTCAGCGCGCCTTGAGTTTGAAAGAAAGCCATGATTTACGCTTAGATGTCGTTGTACAGCGCGAGGGCGAAAGCCAAACGACGAATATCTCAATGACAGCGAAAGCAGAGCCCAACCCTAATGTGCTCAGCAGCTATGAGTATGTGGCGAATGTGGAGGGCTTAAGCCCTTATTCTGCGGGCACAACTGTGGGCGTTCTCGAGAACTCCCCCCTTCAAGCACTGGGGCTTCAAACCGGCGACATGATCACCGCTATCAACGGCCAAAAAGTTTCTTACTGGAGACAACTTGAGCCTTTGTTGGCCGGACTCAATGCTAAAGAGACTCTTACGCTTGAGGTTCTGGGTCTTCGTGAGGGTGATAAAGTTGAAAAGCCGATCACCATCACGTTAGCGCCACTTGAATCCATTAAGTCTTACTCGTTGCAATCCCTAGGACTTGAAAGCTCCGAACTCTACTTAAGTAAAGTGATTGAAAACTCTCCGGCGCAGGCGGCGGGCCTTCATGCCATGGATCGCTTGCTCTCTATTAACAACGTTCCTTTAAAAAAATGGGAAGACGTCATCAACAATATTAAGTCTTTTGATGGCAAGAACGCGGTCGACATTTCAGTTCGTCGCGAGGGAAAACTCGTCAACCTTAAGATCACTCCTAAAATGACAACGCAAATGACTCCGGCGGGAGTTGAAGAAAAGCGTTACACCATTGGAATTGCACCCATTGCAAATATTGCCACTCCAGAACTGATGATTCTTCGCACGTCAAATATTGGTGACGCTTTAATTCGAGGCACCCAAAAGACCTGGGATGTCTCTGTCATGACGGTGATGAGTTTTGTCCGCCTTTTCCAGGCGAAAATTTCACCGAAAAATATCGGTGGCGTGATCTCGATCGGACAAGCTGCCAGCGAAACTTTTAAAATCGGCATCTCTCAGTTTTTACAGATGATGGCCATTATTTCAGTGAACCTTTTTGTTCTGAATCTTTTGCCTATTCCGGTCTTAGATGGCGGACATCTGGTGTTCTATGTGATTGAGTTGATCAAAGGAGCCCCTCTCAGCATGAAAAAGATGGAGGTAGCTCAACAAGTCGGTCTTGCGATTCTCATGAGTCTCATGATCTTTGCCTTGTTTAATGACTTTACTCGCTTATTAGGTCTATGAAAATCTTAGCGATGGAGACCAGCACTCTTGTTGGAGGAGTCGCTGTTATTATTGACGGAAAAGTTGTCGCAGAGGAGTCTTCCCTGCGACAAAAATCCCATAGCGAAAACATCAGTCCTTTTGTTGAACACTGCCTGCAAAAAGCTCAGTTAAAGTTGCAAGACATAGAGATCTTCGCCGTGGGCCAAGGTCCAGGAAGCTTCACGGGGATTCGTGTCGCTGCCAACGCGGGAAAAACTTTTTCATATTCCTTCAATAAGCCCCTTGTCACCATTGATTCCCTGGTCCTTCTGGCTCAACAAGCCCGCACGTCAAAGATGCCAGTGCTCTCGATCATCAATGCCTATAAGAACATGGTTTATCTTGGACTTTTTGACGTTTCCGGCGAAGAACCAATCTACCTCAAGGGTCCAGAAGCTATTCCCGTGAGGGATCTTAAGCACCACATTTCACAAGACTGTCTTGTCGTCGGCGATGGCTGGGAGGCCTATCACGAGCACTTCCCCGAGGAGCTTTTGAAAAAGATGCATCGCGACCCTCAACTTCCTGACCATCCTCTTGCTTCCACCCTGGGAATC
>JANJTG010000210.1 GCA_024711265.1 Bdellovibrio sp.
GCTTCAGGAAAAGTGAAATAGGATATTTTTTATGAAACACCTCAAAGGCCTCGCGATTTTAGCAACAGTGCTTTTTGGGGTGTTTCATGTAGTGCCTTGCAGGGCTCAAGACATGGTTTTGGTCCCTGCTGGTTCCTTTCAAATGCCTGCCTTTCTGGATAAAACTCCTCGGAAGGTGTCTGAGTTTTTCATAGATAAACACCCGGTCACAAATGCCCAGTATCTTAAATTCGTAACAACTCATCCTGAGTGGCGAAAATCCAAGACGAAGAAGATATTCGCGGATGGAAACTACCTTGAATATTGGAAGGGCGACTTGGACTTCGGAGGTCCAGAGATGGCGTCCTCGCCGGTCGTGCGAGTGAGTTGGTACGCCGCCCGCGCCTATTGCGACAGCTTAGGAAAGCGTTTGGCAACCATTGATGAATGGGAATATGCCGGTCAAATGGCGTTCAAAGATAAGCGCGAACTTAAGTCTCTTATACTTGAATGGTACGGTCAGGGCGCAGAATGGCCCTTGCCTGCCGTGATGAAAAGAACTCCGAATATTTTAGATATTTACGATATGCACGGACTTATTTGGGAGTGGGTTGAAGACTTTAACTCATCCATGGTTACGGGAGAATCTCGGTCCGATGTGGCCTTAGATCGGAATTTATTTTGTGGTGGCGGAGCTGCGAGTGCCGCGGATCCCGCCGATTATGCCGCTTTTATGCGTTACGCTTTTCGCAGCAGTTTGCAAGCGAAGTACACAGTTCGAAACCTAGGATTTCGCTGTGTGAAAAATAAGGAGTAAATATGGGGCTTATTAAAAGCTCACTACTGATTTTGTGTGTGCCTTTCTTTGTGATGACCGCGTCGGCGGCGGACCATGAACATCATGGCAAAGATCATAAGGATAACAAAGAGGTCCCGGCTGCGGCTTCAGCAGGGGACGATTCACTTTATAATTTGAAAACAGATTTACTTGATGCGGATGGCAAGAAGGTGTCTTTTGATTCCTTGCGTGGTCAGCCGGTTGTGATCTCTATGGCCTATACCAGTTGCGCCTATGCTTGTCCGTTGATTATCGCGCAGATGCAACAGCTTGAAAAGGAACTGGAGTTGCAGAAAAAGAAAAACGTTCGTTTTGTGTTAGTCAGTTTTGATCCGACAGTGGACACTCCCAGCGTTTTGAAGAAATACGCTGAGAAAAGAAAACTGAGTTCAAAATGGACACTGTTTACGTCCTCTTCCGATAAAGCTCCTCGAGAAATTGCCAACCTTTTAGGAGTTAAATATAAAAAAATCGAAGGGGGTGATTACGATCACTCTTTTATCATCACTGTTTTGGATTCTGAGGGCGTTATTGTCGGTCAGCAGGTCGGCGCCGATAAAAATCCTAAAGATCTGGCGAAATTAATTAATAATTGACCTCGATCAATGTCAGCGGACGGTGGATCTTCTAGTCTAGGGATAGAAAAGGAGATTCACTATGGCTGATTTTGTCATTGAGGCCCAACAGATTCCTGCCCCTGAAAGGCATGCTTTTATTTTTCAAAGCTTTGATAACTTAGAAGGCGGAGAGAGTCTGATCATCGTCAACACTCACGATCCTGTTCCTCTTTTAAGACAGTTTGACGATAAAAAAGCGGGGCAATTTGTTCATGAATATCTTGAACAAGGGCCGCAGACCTGGAAACTGAAAATCACCAAAAAGAAAAAAGAAGGTTGCTGCGGTTTCTGTGCTGACTAAGCCAAGGCCCGTTCGCATATGATAAAGAGGCAGTTGTCCTCTTTATCGATATGCATTCTGAGCAAACGACAGTAGTCATCATAGAATTTCTCAAACAATTCAGCACGAAGGGTTGAGTTCTCTGGTTTGGAAAGGAACAAAAGACTTTTCGCAAGCTCAGCGCCCACTACATGTTCTTCATAAGGAATACTGAGTGGGTTTTGTGCGGTCAACCATTCGGGAAGTGGATAGTGGGGCGGACGGAAGGACGTTTTCCGATAGAAGTCCGCGAGATGTCCTCTCACTCTTGTCAGAGGATCAAGTTCCAGGCGCATTCCCATATACAAAGAACAGCGAGGCCCCCCTTGCGAAAGACAGGGTTTGTCTTTCATAAAAGGGAAAAGTTCTATTTCTTCCAAGGGATGGTGTACTTCCTCGACAAAGTGAATCAGTTCTTCGACCTGTTCCGGTCTATCCAACATCATCAGTATCTTCTGGTGCTGCTCTCTGAGATTGTTCAGAACTTCTTTCATGGCGAATCTCCTGTAGTTTTTGAATATTAAGAAGATCGATGCGTCGGTCCGTCGTTTGAATCCATCCCTTTTTGCCCCAGGCGCTCAGAACTCGAATCACTGTTTCCGTGTGAGTACCAAGGCGTTGAGCAATGTCTTTTCGGGTGATGGGTATGACGATCTGCGAGCCGCTGCTTTCTCCTTGTCGTTCCCAGAGGCGCAACAGGAGATCTGCAATTCGTTGAGGCATTCGGCCCTTTTCCATGCAGCGGTCATTTTGCAACTCTAAAAAGCGTTCGCTGACCTGTCTCTTAACCACCTCGCGAACACCGTGGACCTGAATAAGGATACTCAAAAAGAAGTCCCGCGAAAAGCGTAGAATGGCGCTGTCTTCATTGGCGATCGCCGTGGCCGGGTATCGCGGTTGAGCAATGTCGGCCATGGCAATACCTAAAAACTCTCCGCGCCCTAAGAAGTTGAAAATCACGGGGGTGGAGTTGTGGACCTTCTTTTGAATTTTAAAGGAACCATAAAGAACCAAATAAAGATCCTGAATAGGAGCTTCCTCGACAAAAAGAACTTCCCGATGTCTGAGATGAATGATTTCGAAATGAGGCGAAATCTCTTTCAGATCTCGGTCTGAAAGGGCGTTAAAGACATCAAGACTTTTCAACTTACGTGTCACATCAGATAGCATAGGAACCTCACATTCAGGATCGCAAACCGGAGGGGGATATTCTATGATCTAGATCAAGTTTTTCTTTCATTTTCTTGACTCTGATCAACGACGCTTCAGGCGGGAATGTTTTAGGTTGAGGCTCGGCGGGGGAGTTGGACGCGAGATGAGGTTTATATGAGCACAACGCAGATGGACGGCTACAGATATTTTTTCCCAGCAGGGTGGG
>JANJTG010000228.1 GCA_024711265.1 Bdellovibrio sp.
GGTTCACGGACTCTACAGTGAAACCAGGCGCTTTATAGTCTTTGAGATAAATTTTTTCTTGTTTCATAAAGCCTCGATTTAGATAATGGACCAATGAGTTTGCTAATCACTTCTATCACAATAAATACCCCGCATCTACAGGACATGCTGGTATTCTATCGAAATATTGGCTTTCAATTTACAGCGTCAAAGGTGGACAAGGGCAGTGAAGTGCATAGAGCGATTCACAATGGCGTCGAGTTTTCCTTATATTCGATTCAGAATAGTCAGCGTTCTCAGATTCCGAGCCTTCAATTGGGCTTTAAGATTACAGATTTGGAAAGAACCGTTGAAGAGTTAGTGAAAATCCCGGGGGCCATGTGTATTTTGGACCCTACAGAAATGCCAGACGGAAAAAAGGCCATCGTGCTTGATCCCGATGGCCATTCTATTGAGCTTTGTGAATACAGCCCCTAGTGGCTGGACTGTTGATACATACGATCTTCAAAGGCCGCCAAGGCGGCTTTCGCTCCTTCTCCGATCGCAATTACAATCTGCTTATAGGGCGTCGTGGTGACGTCGCCGGCAGCATAAATGCCAGGGACGGAGGTTCGTCCTTTTTCATCGACGATGATCTCTCCGAATTTGCTTAAGTTCACCGTGTCTTTTAAGAACTGACTGTTGGGGACAAGTCCAATCTGAACAAAGATGCCATCCAAATCAATTTTTTCAGTCTTATTCAAAGAACGATCGAGGTACTCAAGTTGAGTGACCTTCTGTCCATCCCCAAGGATCTTTTCAGTCTTAGCGCTGGTGATGATTGACACGTTGGGAAGGGTTTTGAGTTTATCCACCAGAACCTTATCGGCCTTGAGTTGGTCGTTATATTCAAAAAGGACCACTTCACGCACGATTCCAGCTAAGTCGATGGCAGCCTCAACCCCTGAGTTTCCTCCGCCAATAACGGCGATCTTTTTTCCTTTATAAAAAGGCCCATCACAGTGCGGGCAATAAGCCACGCCGCGACCTAGATAATCTTTTTCTCCGGTGACTCCCAGTTCGCGCCATTTTGCGCCAGTGGTTACGATGATGGAGTCCGCTGTCAGGTGTTCGCCGCTTTCAAGTTCAATGGCCTTGACCTTGTCTTGAGTGTGAATTTTTTTAACCCGACGATTTTCAAATACTTTGATAGGGTAGCTTGCCACGTGTTGGTTCAGTTGCGCGGCCAACTGAGGTCCCTCCGTGTAAGTGACAGAGATCAGATTTTCGATGCCTTTGGTTTCTTGAACCTGGCCACCGATTTTTTCAGTGATCAATGCCGTGCTAAGGCCTTTGCGAACGCTGTAAATGGCGGAGGAGGCTCCTGCGGGGCCGCCACCAATCACCAAGACTTCAAAGTGTCCCAGGTTTTTATTCACGGGTTCTTCGGGACTTTGAGATTCGTCAATTCCAAAGGTGGCTTCAAGTTTGGCCAGAAGATCTAAAAGTTGAATACGACCGGAATGAAACATTTTGGAGTTCGAGACAAGACTGGGAACCCCTTGGATTCCCAATTTTTGGACGTCTTCTTGAACGTAACCGCCATCAATGATTTCATGGCGGAAGCTACCGTGGATCAAAGCCATTTGATTTAATGCCTGAACAACGTCCGGGCAGTTTTCGCAGGTCAAAGAGATGTAGGATTGGACTGAGATATTCTTTTTCAGTCTTTTTACGCGACTTGCGATGATGCTGTCTAAAGGTTTTCCTTTGCCGTCCGTATTGAGAATGGCCAGGATCAGGCTGGTGAACTCGTGCCCACCGGGAATCCCTTTAAAAATAATTCCAGTGGGTTGGCCCTTGTAGGCGATATGAAACTGAGGCATGGGTGAATTGTCATTTTCGTTTTTGCGAACGACAATTTTTGGTGAAGTGCTGGCCACGTCCTCAAGCATGTCGACCAGATCTTTTTGGTCTTCGTGAGAGCTGTTTTCGTAAATAAGCTCAACTGTGTTTTCTAATTTTGAAAAGACGGAAGTGAGTTGTTCTTTAAGTTGTGGATCTAACATGACAGCCTCCTAAAAGATGGAGAAGAAAAAGTCCCCGCCAAAACCAGCGGGGACTTGCGAGGAAAATCCAAGATTAGATTTTACCAACGAGGTCCAAACCAGGCTTCAAAGTGGCTTTGCCTGGAGTCCATTTAGCAGGGCATACTTCGCCAGGATTTGCAGCGATGTATTGAGCTGCTTGAACTTTGCGGTACAATTCGTCGGCGTTACGGCCGATGCCATTGTCTTGAACTTCAGCAAGAACAATCTTTCCTTCTGGGTTCACAAGGAAAGTACCGCGGTAAGCAAGACCTTCTTCTTCAATGTGCACGCCGAAAGCGCGAGTCAATTGGAAGGTAGGATCTGCCAACATAGGGTATTTGATTTTTTTGATTGTCTCAGAAGCGTCATGCCATGCTTTGTGAGTGAATTGAGTGTCTGTGCTCACGCTGTAAACTTCAACGCCCGCTTTTTGGAAGTCGGCGTATTTGTCAGCCATGTCACCAAGCTCTGTGGGGCAAACAAATGTAAAGTCCGCAGGATAGAAGAAGAAAATGGACCATTTGCCCTTCAGATCGTTTTGAGTCACAGTTTTGAAATCACCGTGATGGAAAGCTTGAACTTTGAAGTCAGGCACTTTTGTGTTGATGAGTGTTTGCATTTATTCTCCTTGAATAAAGTGGTTTATAGTCGGGCCCAGGGCCTAAAAATGAGGTCTCCTAAGAGCTTTTGTTCCTAGGGGACATCTTTCGTCTTTGATACTACGGGATCAATCTATTTTATAGAAATCGATTAAAAATATGAATTGATAGATTTGCTCTATTGAGTCATAATACGCAAGAGGGAGCTTTTATGATTTCAAAAGTGAACTTTTCTCTGACGCAGCTTGAGTATGTTATGGCTTTGCACAAGTATGGGCATTTTGCAAAGGCCGCAGAGGCGTGTTTTGTGACTCAGCCCACTCTCAGTATGCAAATTCAGAAATTGGAAGATGATTTGGGAGTTGTGATCTTCGATCGCTCGAAAAAACCCGTCTTGCTGACACAGATGGGTAAAAAGCTGATTGCTCAGATGCAGACGGTTCTTTTTGAGGCCAGAAAAGTTGGGAACATCATTCAACAAGAAACGAAGGGGGCCAAACAGGGGAATCTGGCGATTGGCGTCATTCCAACGGTGGCCCCTTACCTGTTGCCGCGACTTTTGCCTGTCTGTGAAGAGCTTTTTCCCGAGGTGGAGCTGAATATCAGAGAACTTCAAACAGAACAGATTTTTGAGGCCCTCAATGGAGACGAAATTGATGTGGGGGTTTTAGCCACGCCAACACAGATCCCGCAGATGTTTGAGTATCCTTTATATTACGAACCGTTTTATGTCCTTTGTGAAAAGAACCATGAATACGCGCAAGTGAAGAAGATCAAATACCAAAGTTTGGGTATGAACGACATCTGGCTTTTAGAAGAAGGGCATTGTTTGCGAAATCAAGTATTAGATCTCTGCTCCATTCGAAAAAGCAAAGGGGGGTCGACACGTCGTTATAAGTTTGAAAGTGGCAGTCTTGAGACTTTAAAAAATCTCGTGGATCTTTATGGTGGGTACACCCTTTTGCCCCACTTGGCGACCGAACATATCGGTTCTCATAGCCAATTGGTTCCGTTTGAGCGTCCCATTCCCGCTCGCGAGATTGGTTTGGTCTATCGTCGAGAACACTACAAAAGTGAACTCATCGAATTGCTTGGTGAGGCTGTCTTAAAATGCATCCCTGAAGAATTACGTAAGATCCGACCGAAAGATTTGGATGTCCTCCCGATTGCGTGATACACCGAGAGTATGGAAAGCAAAGTGACTCGTAAACCGATTGAGACCCGTGAAGATATACAACTCCTCGTGGACAGTTTTTACAATAAGGTTCGCAAAGACACTTTGATTGGTCCTATTTTCGATGATGTTGCGAAAGTGGATTGGGAAGAACACCTTCCTAAACTTTATAATTTCTGGTCGGACCTTCTTTTGGGGGAAGACACCTATCGAGGACGACCCTTTCCTCCCCATATGAAGTTGAATTTGATACCAGGGCATTTTGAGCAGTGGTTGCGATTGTTTACTGAAACTGTCGATGAACATTTCTTGGGTTTAAAAGCGGACGAAGCAAAATCCCGCGCCTTTCGGATTGCTCGCAACTTTATGATCAACTTAAGCCTGCTGGATTAACACATTCGTCCTGATGTTTTCCGCCAATCATTTCGGAATCCCTGTGCTTAATAAAGCATAAAGTTTTATTTTTGAAGTTACGGAGGACCCCTTATGATTGTCACCGTCAACTTTACGTCTCAAGGTCGCATGCTTGAAGGACAGCTTTTTTTACCTCTGGATGATAAAGGTCCCTTCGCGACACTGCTTTTTGAAGGCTCCATGACCGGGGCGACCAGTCAGATCACCGAATATTTAGCGCGCGAGGTAAGCAAGCAGGGATTCGTCTGCATGATGGTGGATCATAGCTTCTATGGCGACGAAGAAAGTGCTGCCCAGCCCTGGGAGTCCCCCTCAAAAAGAACGGAAGATATTAAGGCCGCCCTGAATTTTTTGAAGGAGTATCCCGCCGTCGATAAAGATAAGATCGTCGGGGTTGGGGTGAGTGTGGGGGCCGAATTTTTGACTCAAATTTGCCAGACCACCTCTTTGTGCAAGGGTCTTATCATGGTGCAGGGACCCTTTGATGATTCTCAGAATGTGGCAAGGGACCTGGATGTTCCCTCTGTCGTCATCGATGAGACGCATCTGGAGGCGGCGGTGGACGAGATGGTGTTGTGGGTGAGAACTCTCTTTAATGGCCGTCTGGTGGAGGATTTAAAGCCCTCCACCTATGATTGGAGCCAGTCAGAAAAATAAGAACTCACTTGAGTTTGATGTCGACACTGTTTGCTACTGTATTGTTGAAGCCGCGAATCTGGACATGAACCACTTTTTTTGCCCAATCAATGGTTGCGAAGCCGAAGTTCTCTTTGTTGTAGATGGGTCCCAGGTAGTGGCTGTCGGCATCCGTGTAGGAATTGGCGCGGTTGATTGAGCTCGCCGTAATATCATACAAAGCCCCATAGCCTTTCAGATCCACCTTGGCAATGGTGGCAAGATGACGATCCCCACTGAGGACGATCACGTTTTTGGCTCTGGTTTTTCTTATTAAATCAAAAAAACGCTGACGCTCGCGAGGGAAGTTATCCCACTTCTCGTACTTGGGTTCATTGGCCACAAGTTGAATGCTACTGACTACGAAGCGAACATCGGCAGGACGTTTGAGTTGTTCTTCCAGCCATTGCCATTGGGTTTCTCCTAAAATCGTGCCGTCATTCTGAGGTTCATAGTCATAAGCTTTGCCTTCATTGCCAGGCCGTTCTTTCAAAGGACTGCGAAAATAGCGAGTGTCCAACATAATGACCTGAACGGATTTTTTCTTGGGACCCATGATCTTGGCGTGATAGACGCCGCCTTGTTCAAGAGGAATGCTGTGGCGAACGTAAGTCCAATAGTTGAGGAAGTCGCGACGGGCGTTGTCTTTACCGGACCAGTCGGCTCCGCCGTCGCGCTGTCCGAAGTCGTGATCATCCCAGGTTGCCATAAAGGGAATCTTTTCACGAACTGCTCTGTAATCAGCGATCAAATCCAATTTGCGATATTGATCTGCGATGGGTTGTTGCGAGGAATGGCTGGCATAGATGTTGTCACCCATAAATAAAAAAAGATCGGGCTGAACAGCTGCGATGTCTTTCCAAAGGGGCTCGGGTTGATCTTGGTTGGCGCAAGAGCTAAAGGCGATTTTTGTTAACGTGGCCGAATAGTCGAGGCCTCGCGAAGGAAGAGTGGACACGTAGGTAGTAACCGGAAGACCTGTTTTTGGAGTCTCGGCATTTTTTGGAGTTTGGGCGCAAGCCACAAGTAGCAATGCGCATAACAAGATTTTCTTCATAGAGCCTCTCTTTAAAATCCTTCTTATTTCATTCGACCTAAATAACTTTGGCAAACTTTTTCGATCTCATTTTGAAACACGGCACGGGGCTTGTATTAAAGGAAAGTTATGAATAAGAAAATGCAGTGGTTTACCAGAATAAGTGCAGTTTGTTTTGTGGGATTGGCGATTTTGGCGGCTGAGCTTTCATTAGTGGGACTTCAGCATCGGAATCTCACAACGAGACAGCCAATAAGCGGCGTCCCTGTTCAAAGGCTCGGCAAGCGATTTGAGTTCCAAAGGAATATGCAAGCCGCGAAAAAATGGGCCGAGCGGTTGGATGCACAAGCCTCGGAACTTCTGCAGGTTTCGTCAATGGGACGCTTTGAAAGATGGCGCAAAGATATCGATGTGGATGGCATGAAGAGGCACTACACTCAAGATATGATGGCTCATTTAAAAGCCATGACCACGGTATTTAAAATGCGTCGGGAAAATGGTGGATTTAAGAAACTTCGCGAGTTTGAATTTCAAAGCATGATCCGCAAGAGTGACTATTTACTGGCTCTTCCCGCGACGAAATCCAGTTTTGACTTTGTCAGCTCGGATCAGCACCAGGCTCAAGCGATCCATGAGTTGGTTGCGCAATATAACAAAGAGCGGCTGCTCTTTGATCAGAAGGTCATCACGGTTGCCAAGAATAAATAAAAAAAGGGGCTTTTTTAAAAGCCCCTTTTTCATTTCATCTATTTGCGCTCGCTGATCGGAGTCACTTTTCTTTGTGCGGAACCGATGTACTCGCTCAAAGGACGGATG
>JANJTG010000232.1 GCA_024711265.1 Bdellovibrio sp.
CGCATTAGCTTTGAAAAAGCGGCGATGAGAAACAAAGAAATGGCCCGGGAAATCAAATAGTCTTGCGCTGACACAGACTCGGCCTTTATCCTTATAAGGACGGTTTGTCTTATTGTTTGATTCAAAATTGTTCAAGGAGGAACAAATGAGAATTACTCCTATCGATATTGCTCACAAATCTTTTGGTAAAAAGATGATGGGTCTCGATGCTGATGAGGTTATGGATTTCCTCCAGCAGATTGCCTCTCAGATGGAATCATTGATTCAAGAAAGAAACGCTCTTAAAGAAGGCATTCGCGAAAAAGAATTGTCTTTGATGGAATACAAAGAGCGCGATCAAGTTCTTAAAGAAACCATTGCGACAGCGACTCAAATGGCAGATCGCCTTCGTCAAGATGCTGAAAGAGAAGCCAAGTTGATCATCGCCGATGCTCAACAAAAAGCCGAGATCATCACTCGCGACTCTCGGGATTCTTTGAAAAAGATGTATCAAGAAGTCAGCGATCTGAAACGCGCGCGTATGCAGTTTGAGGCCAACCTCAAAGCCCTGGCGCAAGCGCACCTGTCTTTGTTAGAACAAGGCGAGAAGTACATGCCCCAAATGCAACTTCCAGCTCATAACATCGTTGGCGGAACGAATCCTGCGGCGGCACGCTCTGCCAATGTTTCCCCTCTGTCTGCCGAGTAGTCAGAGTCGAGACCTCACGATGATTGAATCGATAAAAGGTGGAGTTCGACTCCACCTTTTTATTCAACCCAAGTCCTCTAAGAACGAAGTTGTTGGACCTCACAACGGCGAACTCAAAATTAAAATCACCGCCCCGCCTATTGATGGCCGAGCCAACGAAGGCCTGATTGAATTTCTATCTGACCATTTTGATATTCCAAAACGAAGTGTCGTTTTGGTCAAAGGAGACACCGGTCGACATAAAACCGTGGATCTTCTGGGGGTCGACGAAGAACACGCGAAAGAACTTCTTAAGCTAAAATAAAACGCCGCTTTTTTAGCGGCGGCGTTTTTTCTTCTTATCTGATTTTAGTTCAATCTGAAATTCTGTTTCATCAAGTTGCTGTTGAAGCTGTTTGTCGTTCACTGGAGGTTTCGCCGTGGGACGTGGCTTGAAAAGATCCTGATCCACCCCATCATCAACACTTTCTTTGAACTGCTTTACCTTCTTATCGGAGCTCAACTCAGAGTTGTCATACATATTCGAGCGATAGCTCGGAACGGGAGAATCCACGGGCGCCACATACGGCTCTTCAGAATACCCTTCAGTCATATCGAAACTGTAGCGAATAAATCCACCGACATGATACCCCGCAGCCGTATTCGTTCCAGTCAAAGTCATTCCCGCATTCGCCTGAAGACTCCACTTGGGATGCAAAGCCCACGTCGCATAGACTTGAGTATCAATCAACGATGGATTGGCCGAATAGAACTTCAAAGAACCCGCGTTCACACTGTTAATGTAAGCCGTGCGAATCACGGAATCCTTGTTGTTCGTATCATCAGATATACTCTGATATCCCAACAACTCCGCACCCCAACGGTGGCGATTCATTTTAAACTGAGCACCCGCCCCCCAAGGCATTAGAAATGAACGCCCATCGCCGCGATAGTTGAATCCCAACCAACCATACCCTCGCCACATCCCAAAATCTTTTTGCGCAACCAAACGCGAGCGAACCTCAAAGACCCCTTCTGAATTCAGAACGGTGTCAGAGCTGGTGTCGACTTTTTCAAAAGGCATCAAAGCCACAATCTCAGGAACAAGCTGAAAACCTTCGGAGTACATCAGAAAGTCAAATCCTGCAGCCATCTCATTGAACGAACTATTTGAGCGAGTGGCCAGCGAGTTCTTACTTTCTGCACTTCCAATATTGCCCCAACCGAAGACGGACCAATTTTTTTGGGGCATATACCGAGTCCCAAAGTTCACGTCTAAAAGTTGGTAGTGATTCCCGCTAAATAGATTTTGACTCCCCCCACCTGAAGAGGGGTAGTTGGCCTCAGAATAGAAGAACTGAGTCCCGACTTCGAAGTCCCAGCGATCTCGCTGGAACTCTTTATAGTTGTCTAAAGCCAGAACAGGCACAGAGAAGAGTAGAAGGCCCGCAATGGTGAACGTCAAACGCTGAAGATTATTTGCCATTTTCATAACTTCCTAATATTAACAACCCTATGACGTCGACATCAAATAAATCACAACTGGCTATCATCTTTTTCACTGTTTTCCTTTATTTAGTGGGCTTTGGTGTGGTCATTCCTGTCATACCCATCTTAAGTCGCAACTTCGGAGCCACCGCTCTTGAAACCGGGCTTTTACTTTCAGTGTACTCCCTCATGCAGTTTCTATTTTCTCCTTTTTGGGGCCGCCTCAGCGATCGCTTAGGACGTCGACCGATTTTGTTATTTTGTCTTTTCGGAGAAGGCCTGTCTTACATTCTCTTCGCTTGGGCGCGCAGCCTTGAATGGCTCTTTATCGCACGTTTGCTTGCAGGTTTTTTCGGAGCCAGCCTTTCCACCGCTTCCGCCTATATCTCGGACATCACCCCTAAGCATGAACGCTCCAAAGGAATGGCCTTAATCGGAGCGGCTTTTGGGCTGGGCTTCGTTGTCGGTCCTGCGTTAGGTGGAGCCCTGGCGGTCTGGGGGCATAAGATAAATCCAGCTCCTCATTTCGACACCTCTTTTTCCGCCTATTGGGTTTCAGCCTTGTGTTTTGCCAACTTCCTTTTCGGGATTAAATTCCTGACAGAATCTCTCAGTAATAAAAGCGAATCCGCAGAAAAGAAAAAAAGATTTTCTGTGATGTGGCACTACTTGAATCTTAAAACCGTCGGCCCACTGATGACCGTCTTTCTTTTGTCGTCTCTTGCTATGTCTTCGATGGAAGCCACTCTGATTCTTTTTATGGGAGAAAAGTATCAGTGGGATGTTAAGCAGGTCAGCTTTGGTTTTGCTTATATCGGCGTCATCATCGTCTTCACTCAAGGATTCCTAGTTCGTCGACTTCTGCCAAAGTGGGGAGAACGTAAAGTTCTTCGCCTCGGCCTTATTCTCTTGGCTTTAGGACTGACCGGAATTGCCATCGCTGGCAACATCGCTGCCATGGCCGTAACAATGACACTTTTATCTTTAGGGAATGGACTCACGAATCCTTCAACTCTTGGAAGCATCAGTCTTTTAACGGATGCTAAAGAGCAAGGTGTCGCCATGGGAGTGACTCAAAGCATGGCCTCTTTGGGAAGAATTCTAGGTCCCGCCCTCGGTGGAGCTTTATATGGCTCCGTTGCCATTACAGCCCCTTTTTGGGCTTCGGGATTTTTAGCTTTTTTAGGTCTGATCATCATCCTCATCATCTACAAACTTATTCCCGAACATGGGCGCGTAGGATAAATATGAATTTCAACAGCATTGGTTACTTCCAGTTCAACAATCTTTTGCAAAGTCGCGTTCCACTAGTGTTAGTGGTTCTCGATGAAATCGACCTCAAGCCCTGGTACAACAGTCTGATTCATATGCATCTTGAGAACGTCAGTGTCTTTTGCGATTCAACTCGAGCGGTAGAGTTGGTAAATGCAAAAAAACTTCCCTCCCACTTTGCGATCATCATCTTAGACATGCATGGACAAAACAGTCCACGGGTTACTGAAGATCTCGAAAAAGCCGGTTATCTCAATGTCTATTATGTTAAAAATGGATTTGTTGGAATTTCTGAAGAACGACAAAATTCGAAAATTGGATAACAACTAAATTCCAAAATGCTTGGCTATGGCTAAAGTTTGGAACATACTAGGGTACTTTCAAAACTTAAACTTTAAACAAGGATGTACCCATGAAGAAGTTTTTGATCGCATCGTTAGCTATGACAGCCATGGCTGCTTCTGCACAAGCAGGCTCTTTGAGCTTGGATATGCGTGCGGACTACAACTCAACAACATACAAAGACACTCCAACTGGAAAAGACTCTACGAAGTTTTATTTCAAAACAGGCCGTCTTGATTACCAAGGGAAAGCAACTGAAGATATTTCTTTCCGCGCTCGCCTTGCTTTCAACAAAGATGGCGCCTCCAAAGATCCGGATAAAACTCAAACTGCCGTTGAGTACGCATTCTTGACGCATAAAATGTCCGACATGTTCTCCTTGAGTGCTGGTAAATTCAACACTGAATTCGGTGGCTTCGAAGGTTCGACCAGCGGTGCGGATTTGTATCTAACTTCTCAGTTCTACACTCCAACCGGAAAGTCTTCGACTCTTCTTGGAACCGCGAATCTTCTTTATATGACAGGTGTAAAAGGAACTTTCTCTTACGAAGGTCAACAATTCCACCTTATGGCCACCAACGAGCCTGACACTAAAGCAGGTGATGTTGCGACTCAAAACTCTTCTATGTACGGAGCTGTTTGGAGAGGCGCTTTCATGGAGAAGGCTTTGAACTTCAACGTGAGCTACCACACTTTGACAGGAGCAACAAAAGACGACAAACACCAATTCACAGCTGTGGGTGTTATGTGGAACTCCAGCCCTATGATGGTTTCTGTTGATTACTTGATGGGCGAACATAAAACAGATGCAACAGGTTTCAAAGATTCTATGAATTCAATCGTTGGAAAAATTGCTTACACTGGTTTTGAGCAATGGACTCCACGCCTTGAAATCGTATCCTCTGAAGAAAAAATCGGCGGAACTACTGACCTTACCAACAAATACATGGGCTACGGCGTTGTTGCTGAATACAAGCCCATCAAGGACACTAACTTCCGTTATCACGTTGCTTACAACAACATCACATCTGATCTTGATGGTGTGACTGACAAAGCAATCAAAGACGAAGTCGTTGTCGGCGCTCGTTTGATGGCTGATTTCTTGAAATAATAAAAGTTTATAAAAATGAACTTTATAAAAGGGAGGCTGATGCCTCCCTTTTTTATTTCCCCCCCTGGGGTTTTTTGTGTGAGGGGCCCTAAAAATGCAAAAGCGAGAAAGGCCTTTGCCAGACTCGCTTTTGGTGGATCTCCTGTCCGTAACAACGGGAGGTGTCCGATGCGTAAACAACCGTATTTACGTATTCGACGCGTTTTAGAAATTACTAAAGTTTTTTTGATTATCGTCTTGCTAATCTTGACGATCGTCGCAAAGCTCTGAGGGTTCTAATGAGTCACCTCCCAACAAGTAAAACCCGCCCAAGGACCAGTGACTGGGTAACGGGCCAAAACAACATGGACAGAAGAAACACAGGGAAGAGTCTGGCAAGGCACCAATCTCCCTTTTTCAACTCGTTGCATCTCAAAAAATCGCCCTCTCCCTCGCTCTCACTTGCTGGCCTTAGAAAATCTATTGGTTTGGCCTACCTTAAAACACTTGTTTTTGTTACCCTCTAAAGGTTAAAAACCTAGGGATTTTATGCCCTTAAAACCTGCAGAGGTCTTTTCAATGTCAGAACAATTATCAGATCGCTACAATCCGGCAGAAGTTGAAACCCGCACCTATTCATGGTGGGAAAACTCTGGCTACTTCAAAGCTCAGGATCAATCGACAAAACCTCCTTTCTCTATCATTTTACCGCCTCCTAACGTCACTGGCTTTTTGCACATGGGACACGCTTTGGATCATACGATTCAAGACATGCTCATTCGTTGGAAGCGCATGAATGGCTACAACACCATGTGGTTGCCAGGAACAGACCATGCGGGTATCGCCACTCAGTCCGTCGTAGAAAGAGAACTCAAAAAAGAGGGTGTCACTCGCCACGATTTGGGCCGAGAAAAATTTGTCTCTAAAGTTTGGGATTGGAAGCATCAGTACGGAGATCGCATTTATTCTCAAATGCGTCGCCTGGGTGACTCTTGCGATTGGGATCGTGCGGTCTTTACTTTAGATGAGGGCGTTTCCAAAGCGGTTCGCAAAGTCTTTGTGTCTCTTCACAAAAAAGGCCTGATCTATCGTGGACAAAGACTGGTGAACTGGTCCGGCCCTCTAGAAACAGCTATTTCTGACTTGGAAGTGGAGCACAAACAAATCAAAGGGTCTCTTTATCACATCAACTACCCTCTTGAAGATGGTTCTGGGTTTCTGACCGTGGCCACCACGCGTCCGGAAACGATGCTGGGTGATACCGCTTTGTGCGTTCATCCTGAGGACGAACGTTATAAACATTTGATCGGAAAAAATGCGATCATTCCATTGATCAAAAGAAAAATTAAAATTATCGCCGACACCTACGTCGATAAAGCCTTTGGCTCCGGCGTTGTGAAGATCACTCCCGCTCATGATTTCAACGATTACAAAATAGGAAAAAGCCACCATCTTGAGTTCATCAATATTCTGACTAAGAAAGCCGAGCTCAATGAAAATGCGGGTCCTTACAAAGGGCTGAAAGTTCAAGAGGCTCGCAAAAGAATCCTCGAAGATCTGAAAGCGGAAAATCTTTTAGTCAAAGAAGAGCCTCATGTTCACTCTGTCGGACACTGTTCTCGTTCCGGCGCCGTGGTGGAGCCGTTCTTATCTGAGCAGTGGTTTGTAAAGATGGAACAGTTGGCTGTCCCCGCAAAACGCGTTGTTGAAAGCGGAACCATCCGCTTTGAACCCGAATCGTGGACCAAGGTTTACTTGCATTGGCTTAATAACATCGAAGACTGGTGTATTTCCCGCCAATTGTGGTGGGGGCACCGTATCCCGGTATGGTATTGCTCGGACTGCCAACATCACACGGTAAGTGAAACCGATGTGACCGCTTGTGAAAAGTGTGGCAGCTCCAAACTGACTCAAGATGAAGATGTTCTGGACACTTGGTTCAGCTCCGCTCTTTGGCCTTTTTCAACAATGGGCTGGCCCAATGAAACTGAGACCCTGAAGACGTTCTACCCTACCAACTACTTGGTCACAGGGCATGACATCATCTTTTTCTGGGTTGCTCGTATGATCATGATGGGCCTTGAGTTCAAGCGAGACGTGCCGTTCCGCACGGTTTATATCCATGGCCTTGTCCGCGACTCTCAAGGTCGCAAGATGTCCAAGTCCTTAGGAAACTCTGTAGATCCGGTTGAGATGATTGAAAAGTATGGCGCGGATGCCTTGCGTTTCACCTTTGCGGCTCACTTGTATTCCGGAAAAGACTTTAAGTTCAGTGAACAACGTCTTGAGGGCTATCGCAACTTCATGAACAAAATCTGGAATGCGGCCCGGTTTGCGCTTTCCAACTTGTCTGACTTTCAAGCCCCCGCAGAAGGTGTGAAAGCCCTGCCCAACAAGTCTGAGATCAGCGTTTTTGACCAATGGATCATCACT
>JANJTG010000492.1 GCA_024711265.1 Bdellovibrio sp.
GCTTCAGCCGTGACCGGAGGCGTTCCTGGAAGTCTGGAGCGTCGAGTGGCACCGGAAGCAGCTCCTCCCTGGGATGCCCCGAAACCGCGCCGTCTGCGAGCCGGCACACCGTCCTTGCTGGTCCTTTCGAGTCGAGCCGACCGTGGTGGTAGAGGCTCTCCAGGAGCGCCTGAGTCAGGAACCGGAGGGCCGACACCAGGAAGGAGCCCGAGCCCATCGCTGGGTCGCACACCTTGAGCGCAAGAATCTCCTCCGGCTTCTTCGGCCGCCACTCAACCGGCTCCATCAGGCCAGACCGCTCGTCCTTCTCCTCGCGAAGCAGGTCGTACGCCAGTGGCTGCAAGGTTCTGCGCACCGTCGGGCTGGCCAGCTGCGGCCGTGTGTAGAACGTGCCAGCGCCCTTTCGAGTGCCGCCCCATCGAACAAGGAACCACTCGCCTGCGGGGAGTACTCGTCGAACGAGTTTGCGCTGCGCGTCGGCGAGGTCTGCCGCGTCTGGTTCGCGCCCCTTCCGAACCTTGACCAACCCCGCGGCGACGACTGCCTTCTTTGCCCATTTGCCAACGCGGGCGACCGCCTCTCGGTGGGCGTCGGACTCATCGGCGATCCCAGCGTCTACCGCACCGTCGTCATCCACATCGTCTGTGGCGGATTCGCCTTCTGCCCCTTCTTCCTCTTCGTCTTCTCCCTCATCTTCGTCCTCAGCCTTGTTGGCCTTGAGCTTCTCGAACAGGGACTTGAGGGCTTTCTCGTCCATGCGCTCAAGGCGCGAGATGGGGAGCGCGGGCTCGTCTCCGATGTTCAGGAAGACCATGCAGCCGTCACTCGCCTGTACCGGCTTGAGCTCGTAGTCGAGCAGACCCTCGTAGAGGATGCCGATGTACTCGGAAGAAAGGTCCGAGAACGAGACCGGCTGCATGACGACGGTCGAGGCCTTGCCCTGGCGGACCTTGACCGGGCTGCGCGTGAGGTAATCCAGCACCTGGTGAATGACGTCGTCACGGATCTGGTTGTCGGCGCTCTCGAGCGCCGCGAGCGCACGCGAGATGCCGTCGACTGACTCGTCGTTCCCGGCGGCGAAAAGGTCGCCCCCGTACGCGGGGATGGGCAACTCCTCGTGCCCTGATCCTTTCGATACAAGGCGGAAGAGCGCGAGCAGGCGCGGCCACGCTGACGGAAGCCGTTGGCGCAGGCGATTCCCCCGGCCGCCGGCGGCGCG
>JANJTG010000494.1 GCA_024711265.1 Bdellovibrio sp.
AAGTGCTGTTTTCATAAACGTTGACCTGCAAAATCAGGAAAAAGGGTGAAATCAAGCATCGGCCAGAAGCGCTGTGCGCTTGTGCGAACCGATATAGAGGCCCTGGGGGCCCTGCTGAGCATCGATTTTCAATGTCTTGCGGGGGAGGAGCTCTTTCCTCATTTACCCGCCACATTGCCGCTTGGCAGCCCATCAAAAGCGTGCGCTACAACTTGAACGATAGCCACCCAGATACCTGGCTCGGTCAGCAAGGGCATCTCCTTGGACAACACATTCGACAGCTTGCCCTGATTGGCCTCAACCGACCGAATGATGCGATCGATCTGCATATCGGGCATCTCGACGATGTCCTTGATCGCAGCCCGGGCCTGGGCGTAACTGCGCATGTAGCGCGACTCTTCGCGCATGTCGTCACGGATGGTGCGCGCCAGCACATCGGCCAGATAGACCACATGTCGTGTCAAATCCATGTATCGCCAGACCGGCCGCGCGATGGCATCGCCCTTGAACACAAAATTCGATCGAATGCCGTCGGCGTAAGAGGCCTGAACAGGGGAAAACGCGTAAACCTCAGCCAGAGCCCCCATTAGCGGACGAGAGATCGTGTCCAGAATGCGATCGTAGGCACGCCGCTCTGAAGCGTCACTGGTGATCAGGGACGAGACCGGCAGGATCATCGGCTCCTGGACGACCCCGTCACGACGCAACACATCGTTGATCAGAAAACGATGTACCCGCCCGTTGCCATCGGCCAGCGGGTGGATGTAAACAAAACCAAAAGCCAGCACCGCGCTGCGCATCACCGCCGATTGCCCGTAGGTGCGGTCCCAGAAGACCCTCATCCCGTCCAGCATCGCCTGCATGTCGGCTGCAGGCGGCGCCACGTAGTGAACCACCTCCTTGAGCTTCCCTCTGTTTTTCGTCTTCCAGAGGGTAGGTTTCATGCTACCCGTTTTTCCTGATGCTGCCGGCGGATCCAATGCTCCAGGAATTGCACGGGCGAGCGGTAGCCGAGGGTCGAATGCAGCCGTTTCCGGTT
>JANJTG010000273.1 GCA_024711265.1 Bdellovibrio sp.
TCAAAAATGGTTTCTTCAACCTTTTGGCTTTGACTGACAATTCAACTCAAGAAGACGGCGTGATCAAAAATACAGGCTTCTTGATCTTGGGTAAAGAAGCTGACGGTTCTTTCGGTGGTCTTTTGGCTGCGAAAAGCAACGTTTACCCATTGGTTTGCACAACCAAGTAGTTCTTATTAAATAAAGATTTTTATCTTAGCCCACAGCTAGAAATAGTTGTGGGCTTTTTTTATGGGTTTTACGCCCCTCGGAATGAATATCTACAAATAAAAAAAGGGAGCTGAAACAGCTCCCTTCTTCTTCCAGATCCAAACGATCGATAAATCGATTTTAACGCTTGGAGTATTGGAATCTACGGCGCGCACCCGCTTTACCGTATTTCTTACGCTCAACCATACGAGGATCACGTGTAACGAATCCAGCTTTCTTCAAAGTTCCTTTGAACTCTGCATTGAAAGCGATCAAAGCAAGAGTGATACCCAAACGGATCGCACCAGCTTGTCCAGACTCACCACCACCAGAAACGGTGATTTTAGCGTCGAACTTGCCAAGTTGGCCCAATAGATCAAGAGGCTGTACGATCACCATGCGTGATTGCATACGGCTCAAATAATCATCAGATTTTTTTCCGTTGATTGTGATAGTGCCTTTACCAGGCTTCAAGAAAACGCGCGCAGAGCTCGTTTTTCTTCTTCCAGTTGCATAATAGAATTTTTCTGCTGCTGCCATTGTCTATCTCCGATTACTTCTTTTTAGAAGGTAGAGTGTAAAGAGCTGGCTTTTGAGCAGCATGAGGATGCTCAGCACCAGGGTAAGATTTCATTTTCATGATAACTTGGCGAGAAAGCTTGTTTGTAGGAAGCATTCCGCGCACAGCTTCGTGCATGATGAAAGTAGAATCTTTCTCTTTTGCTTGAGCTGCAGTCATCTCTTTCATAGAACCGAAAAAGCGAGAGTGACGATAGTATTTTTTGTCTTCCCACTTAGTTCCAGAAAGTTCCATCTTGTCCGTATTGATAACAACAACGAAGTCGCCAGTATCAACGTTCGGAGTGAAGATAGCCTTGTTTTTTCCACGAAGGATGTTTGCAACAGTTGTCGCAACACGACCGACCTTTTGGTCAGCAGCGTCTACGATCCACCATTTTCTTTCAACTTCATCTGCTTTTGCATTGAAAGTTTTCATTATAAGGTCTCCAGTTTCATTTGAACGCATCAGTTTTACCGTCTGTGCATTCGGCAAAATTTTGTTTGAGTTTAACAACGGGCTCTTACACTATTTTGCGGGAAGGGATGTTTTAAAGTTCTATACACCTATTGTCAAGGTCCTGAGGATAATAAACTCTCATCAGATAAAGCCCCTGGGCGGGCGCAGGGGGACCAGCCTGGCGGCGATCCGTGGCGTCTATTATGTCCTTAATTTTATTCGGATTTTGGCCTTTTCTTTCAAGCATTAAGGAGGTTCCGACGATATTGCGAACCATTTGCTTCAAGAAACCATTGCCCGTCACCGTGAACTGTAAAACTTCGGGACGACGCCACTGCCAATCGGCCTGATAGATCTCGCGGACCGTGTCTTTGACAGGCGTTCCCACCGATTGAAAACTCTTAAAGTCATGATTTCCCAAAAGAATTTTAGAACTCTCTTGCAAATGAGCGATATCAATCGGCATTCGAACCCAATCGGCATAGCGGTTCAAATGTGCACTGGGGCGAGGGCGATTTAGGATCAGATACCGGTAAGTTTTATGGGTGGCCGACAAAGTCGCATGAAAGTCCTCAGGGGCGATCCACGCCTTTTTCACGACAATCGAAGGAGGCAAATGAGCATTGAGGGCCCAGCAAAGGTCCCATTTCTTAGCCGGATCAATCTTGCGATGCGTAGAAAAGTGGCAGACCTGATTCAAGGCATGGACCCCGGCATCCGTTCGCCCAGAAGCAAACAAAGTGATCTTTTCGGCAAAAACCTTCTCCAAGGCCCCTTCAATCACATGAGCCACAGAAATCTGATCCTCTTGCTTTTGTTTCTGCCAACCACAGAATCCGGTGCCATCATAAGCCACCGTAAATCGTACTTTTGTCATCATGCCCGGAAGGTACCAGCTTCCCTTCCGACCGACAAGGTACCTGCTTCCCATCGTGCAAAAAAGGTACACTCGACTGGCACCATTTCGCCACGATGGGAAGCAGGTACCTGTCGACTGTCTATTCTCTCGACATATCGTCTTTTCAGGGTGTCTTGACGAGGCCTCACGATGGGCGTACTTCATGGCATCTTTTAAAAAATATCTAAGGAGTAAAAATGAAATCCCTCATCGCCGCTTTATTGTTTGTTGTTGCTGTCCCCGCCATGGCTCAGGAAATCAACCTCAGTTCACAATCTGAAGATTTCACTGTCGACTTTATTAGTTGGTGTGAAAACAACAGCGTCATGATGCAAAACTCTGATGGCTCTGTTTATGAGCGCGCCAACTGTTCAGACCAAGGGTTGTCCTGCAAAACCTTCCAAATGCACCGTCTGCACAGAACAATCTATACCGCTACTTGTGTAGAAAAAAACTAGTAGTCGACAACGATACCAGCACCAATGATGCTGGAGCTGAAATCCAGATCTTCGTTGAAGGTCTGAAGATACCGATAATCTACTGACACCCATAAATTGGCGATACCGTATTCCGAACTCAAGGTGAATGCGGTTCCGCGATCCACCGCCGAAACGTTAAAAAGCATTCCCACTGAACCATAGGCCCCTGGCGTTCCCACCCCCGACGGTGTTTTCCCGTCATCGCGGAACTCAGCGACAGCGACATAAGTTCCGCCGCCAGCCACATAGGGCGCGAACCACTGACGGCGCAACCACTCAAGACGATAGACAACACCAGCACTCAAAGGAATCGCTAAAAATGTGTACTTCTCTTTGGCTTGTTGGCCGTTGATCGTCGGATCAGTTGAAGCAAAACGACCATTACCATTGGCCACCAACAGTCCAAAACCAGCCTGGACTCCCAACTTTCCGTAGCCCGTAAAAGGCTGCCACTCATAATCAAACATGAAGACGGGTTGTTGCCCTGACGAGTACATCATGTCGAAGGTTGTTCCATCAGCCGCCACAATCTTAGGAGGGTCCATCATACCCATTCGAAACGAACCCGTTTTGTTAAACTCTCCGGTTTCTTTCGTCTTATAGATATAAGAGCCGTCTTTGGTGATCGCTAACAACCCCTGGGCCGCCTGCGGATGATGAATATACTCCACTCCACCCTTCGCAGAGCGAGCCACGCTCCCCTCAGAGGAAGCCGACTTTGGCATCACCACCGGTGCTACTGGAGCCGGAGACACGACAGTCGGAGCCTCCACAACAGGAGCGGTCTCTTCTTCCAAGGACAGCTCTTCTTCCAACTTCTTGGTTTCGCCGGTGGACTGCTCGTTGAGATTAACCGTTTCTTTCTTTTTCTCTGGTTCGGCACTTTGAATTTCATCTTCGATACTGAGAAGATCTTGATCTTCCGCCGGAGCCTCGAATTCATTTTCTTCTTGAACAAACGGAGGTTCTTGAGGTGCAGACTCAACATCCTGAGCCCCGGAAAAGTGAAAAGACAAAGAGGCCAGCAATAAGACAAGATACTTAGGCCAAGATCTCACAACTCACCTCGAAAGTTTTTCCCCATCACCAGACGACGATAAGTCTCATAAATCGATGCCGTCCCAAGAGAAAGAATCAGCAGTGTCAGCCAAAAACCGAATTCCACACTCATGCGCGCAAAAAGCAATAAGGGCCACAAGGCCGCTCGCACCGCTGTTTTGGCGACTTCACTTTCTGCAATCAAATGGGCGTAATAAGGGCTGTGTTTATAATAGAATTTAACAAAAGCTTTTCCCAACGAATTGCTCAGCAAAAACTTGTTACGAAATTCACGGAAGCTTTGCACTTCCGGCGCCATGTCGCTACCAAAGGCTGCCGTCGCAATAAAACAGTGTTTGTCATCAAGAAGGCCAATCACTTCCGTCGGCGTTGTACAAAGCTCAGCGGTCGTGACTGGAGAACCCGAAACCCCAGGGAGTGGTGTGAAATACGAAATAATCCCCGTCGCATCTTGATTTGCCATCACCATGCAGTAACGGACATTGTTGGAAAGACCTGTGATTCGGTTGTCTGCAACGGGAGGACTTGCGGCTTTATTGACACCGACGGAGAAGTATCCCGAAGCATTACTCAACCTGGCCAAGGTGGTATTGTCATCTTCTCCCGAAAGTTGCTCTTCATAGAGGAAAGCCACATTTGTG
>JANJTG010000289.1 GCA_024711265.1 Bdellovibrio sp.
CGACCCATGAGGTAAACGAAGTACCCGTGTTTTGAGTATTCAATAGCGGTGGCGGCGCCAATTCCGCTGCTGGCTCCCGTAATAAGTGCGGCCTTTTTCATGAGGGACTCTCCTGGTGTCTGGAACTCTGGACTTATGTTAGCAAAGGTGAGGACCGAAGAGAAGTCATGTCCATGCGCGAAGCGTTTACCATCGGGTTTAAATATTTCTTTGTCGGTCTGATTCTTTTTTCGGTCTTTTGGGCGCAAATCCCTTAAAAATAAAAAAGCCGGGATGGGGTCCCGGCTTTAACGGATGAAATTTGAAATAAGAACGGTTACGCCGCTTTTTTCGCCACGTAATGATAGTACTTCTTGTCAAAGTCAGGAGCTTTCATGCCTTCTTTGGTGATGAGGCCTGCTTTGAACCAATCAAAGTGCTCTGCACAGAAACCGGCTTTTTCAGACTTCTTTTTGCAGCCTTCGCCGCAGCAGCGAGCAGATTCAAGTGATACTACGTTGTTTGGGATTTGTTTTTCGAATTTTTTGTCAGCCATCTCTGTGACCTCCAGTTGAAATCTTAAGCTGGTTGATTGTCTTAAGACATAAGACTTATCGGAGGACACTTTAAGGACTTTAGAACTTTGAATAAAACTCGCCAATTCTCATTTTGAGACAGGTACGGTACCAAAAGTAAGGCCGTACCTAGATAAGTTTTAGGAAGCGGCCGAGGTCAACGGGTTTTGAGAACAGGTAGCCTTGGCCGTAGCGGGCGCCAAGAGTTTCTAGGACTAAAGATTCTTCGTTGTGCTCGATACCTTCAGCGATAATTTCGATATCCATGGCGTGAGCTAAGTGGATGATGGAGCTGACAACGGCTTTGGATTTCGGGTCCGAAAGAACTTTCATAACAAAGGAGCGGTCGATTTTAAGGAAGCTGATGGGCATTTGAGTGAGGTATTGCAGGCTTGAAAAGCCAGTTCCGAAGTCATCAATGGAAATAGCGTACCCTTGATGGCGACACTGATTCAAAGCCTCCAAGGCGATGGCTCCATCCATCATAATTCGTTCGGTCATTTCTAATTTGATGTTCTTAGTTTGAATGTCATGTTTTTCACGCAAATCTTCCAGATTGTTCACAAAATCAGAGTGCGTAAATTGCCGTCCTGAGATGTTAATGCTCATCATGAACTCGTCGGCCATCTTGTCTTTTTTGTTCAGACGAAGTTGATCTTGGATGGTGCGAAGGTCCTTCAGGGCTTGATTGATAATCCAATGCCCGATAGGGATTACCATGGATGAATTTTCAATAACGTCGATGAATAAGTTCGGTGAAACCAGGCCATGCATGGGGCTGTTCCAGCGAAGCAAAGCCTCGCAACCGGTGATTTGTTTGGTTTTTAGATTTACAATCGGCTGATAGAAAAGTTCAAATTCCTTATTTTGAAAGGCCTGGAAAATTTGATTTTCAAGTTTGATTTGATCCAGAGCACTTTGAGTTCCGTCGTCGCCAGCACCGGAGTTGTCAAACTCGATATCACTTGTTCCTGATCCGACAGGGGAATTGAGGTTTTTGCGACGAAGTCTTTTCAGTAAAACACGCATCAAAAGCTGTACGACTTTATCGGCAGTAGAGACCCGTTCAAGAACCTGTTGTTTGGTGACAATAGCAAGTCGGACGTCTTCTAAGGCCCTCACGCTGGCGGAACGACTTTGATTGTCAATCAGAGCCATCTCCCCGAAAATCTCTCCCTCGCCAAGAATTGTCAGAGGGATTTCTTCTTTGTCTTTGGTGATAAAGACTAGAACTCGACCTTTTTCGATGATGTAGGCGCAATCGCCAGCATCCCCTTCGCTAAAAATAATCTGGTCTTTGTGGATGTCGACGGACTGAGTTGCTGCGTTCATAGACTTTTATTCTAGGGTTGGAGGTGGAGGTCGGACAAGTCCAGCTGATTCATTTGATTCAGTTTCCAGCCAGTAAATTCGGGTTTGACCAGGATTGAAAAGTGAATAGCGCCCAAAGGAATCATAAGGTGATTCTTCATAAGGTATTCTGCACCCGCCAAGCACCATTTTTTCTGTTCTTGAGCTGTTTTCGCAAGGGCCAGTGAGGACAAGATTTTTTCGTATTCAGCGGCCTTAATGCGTAAGTAGTTTTCAGGGCTTGAGGGGGCAAAAGTTTCTAAAGAAGCTAAGCATGTGGGGCGATCCGGGGATACGCCTTTGCGGAATAAAGCGGGAGGATTTTGTTGAAGAATCTGCAGGAAGACCTTGTTGTCCTTCACCTCCAAATGAGTTTTTAGACCCGCATTTTTACTCCATTGATTTTGTAACCATTCGGTCGCGCGTTTATGGTCTTCCCCGCCAAGGGATGAAAACATCAATGTGTAGCTTTTCGTGCTTTTTAAGGTCGGGACTTTTTTGAGATCAAAATCAAAACAAGGTGCTTTCTGAGGGAACCAAGTGTCTGGAAGTCCAATGCAGCCGGGTTTTCCTTCTGAAGAAAAAATCTTCTGTAATTCAATGTAGTTCAAAGAATAAGTGAAAGCTTTGCGAAGGTCCTCGTGACTGGCAAGTTCGGGTCCAAACCCTAAATAATCCAGACGAGTAACTGGAAACCAATGAAAGTCTTTGCGGCTTTTATAGCGAGGAATGAAAAGAGTCGGAAGTCGTCGTAAAAATTGAAGTTCATTCTTTTCATAAAGCTGTAATGCGACCGTGTCTTCTTCGACAAAAAGAAACTCAACCAAAGGTCTTTCAGCGTGGCCCTCTTTGTATGAAGGATTGGATTCAAGAATTATTTTTTGTCCCCTTTTCCATTCTTTGAGTTTGTAGGGGCCTGTGTAGGCGGAAAGGTCTTCTTTTGTGGGTGCCAACACTGTGCTGGCTAAGTTGTATTCAAACTCAGGGTCTGGCTTTTCGAATTCAAATTTCAGCGTCCACTTGTCGGGGGCCGTGATTCCGAGGGTTTCGAGCTCTTTCTTTCCGCTGTAAATAGCCTCGGCATTTTTAATTTTAAATAAAAGATCAGCACGGGGAATGGCGTTTTTTGCTGAAAGTATTTTTTGGTAGGTACGGATAAAATCTTCTGCGGTGAGGGGGGTTTTGTCACTCCAGAGAAGGTCTTTCTTTAAAAAGCAGGTGAGGTTCTGTTTTTTGTCGCGTTTGCATTCCGTGCCCAAATCCGACAGAAGCCCTTTGTGATCATCAAAAGTGAAGAGATTGCGATAGAGATTTCCTAAGAGGTAGCCCGAGGAAGATGTTCTTTGTTTATTGGGGTCTAGGCCGCTGGGTTCGCTGGAGAGATGGAGGCGAAAGGTTTTGTTGGCAGCATAGGAATAGGAAGCCGTAAACAGAAAGAGTGCGATGATGAATTTCATCAGACAAGTGTAGCGTCTTGGTTGAGTCGCCTCAACGGAAAAACGCACCCGCAAGAGGTCTTGGGGGAGTAAGTCCCCCTCTGCCTTGGAGTTCTGGGAGGGTACTCCCAGAACTCTTGCTTGAGTCCAGAGTCTTTATTAAGTCTCCAGCTCCCAAAACTACTTATCCAACTCCATCTTCGCAATCGTCTGTAATTGCATGTTTGTTGTGCCTTCGTAGATCTGACCGATCTTCGCATCACGCCAGAACTTCTCGACAGGGTATTCTTTGGTGAATCCGTTACCACCGAAAAGATCAATTGCTTTAGACGTGATTTTTTCCGCAGCACGAGAAGCGTAAAGTTTTGCCATTGCCGCGGCTTCGATGAAGTCTTGTCCTGCGTCTTTTAGGCGAGCGGCGTTGTAAACCATCAAACGAGCCGCTTCAAGTTCCGTGCGCATTTCAGCTAATTGGAACTGAACACCCTGGAAGTGAGCAATAGGTTTACCGAACTGTTCACGACCTTTGACATAAGCCAACGCGGCTTCATAAGCACCTTGAGCGATACCGATCATTTGTGCGCCGATACCGATGCGACCCTCGTTCAAAGTTTCAATAGCGATCTTGTAGCCCTTGCCGACTTCGCCTAGGACGTTGGCTTTAGGGACTTCGCAGTTTTCAAAAAGAAGTTCTGTCGTAGAAGAAGCGCGGATACCCAATTTATCTTCTTTTTTGCCGACTTTAAATCCAGGGAATGATTTTTCAACGATGAAAGCTGTGATTCCTTTGTAACCCTTAGAGTGGTCGATATTTGCGAAAACGATGAAGACGTTGGCTTCTTTGCCGTTTGTGATCCAAAGTTTTGAGCCATTCAAAACGAACTTGTCACCTTTATCTTCTGCTTTAAGTTTCAAGGCAAAAGCGTCTGATCCAGAAGAAGATTCGGAAAGAGCGTAAGCGCCCACCCATTCTGAAGCCATTTTACCAAGATACTTTTCTTTTTGTGCTTCAGTTCCCCATTTAAGGAAGGCATTTGTTGTTAATGTATTTTGTACGTCAACCAAAACAGAAACAGATCCATCCACGCGGCCGATCTCTTCGACAGCTAAGCAGGCCATTGTGAAGGTAGAACCTGCGCCACCCCATTTTTCAGGAGTTTCAATTCCCATCAAACCCATTTCGAAAAGCTTTTTAAGAATCTCAGGATTTAGTTCCGCTTTTTCGTCCATGTGTGTCACATGAGGTTTGATTTCAGATTCAGCAAAAGCTCTGACGGCATCGCGGAAAGCGGCTTCGTCTTCAGAAAGCATTGTAAGCGCAGGACGTGCGTTCGTAACATCAGACATAAAATTCCCTTCGATGGATGGAGCATTAGTAGTGGTGAAGCTTTCGCGATGGACTTTAGGGAAGTTCCACCACTCCTAATGCTCCCAGATTTTTGTTAAAGCGTTAGGTACGATGGGGGAGAAAATATCTGGTTTAAAGGATTTGTTCAAGGCCTTGGAAAGACGAGAGCTTTTCTCTTAACGAGCTGTGTTACACTGTTTGCACTTTAAATGTGCAAGTGTTTCGTCATGCTAGACAAGGGTCTAGGTGTGATTTAGCGTGAGGTTGTATGGATATGATCGAGATTGGCGCCAAGATAGGCGTTTATTTTATTCCGTTTCTTTTTGCACTCTGTTTCCACGAGTATGCTCATGGTTGGGTCGCACGTCGTCGTGGGGACAACACGGCAGAGATGATGGGGCGCTTGACCATGAACCCTATCGCCCACATGGACCTCATTGGAACATTGATTCTTCCTCTTGTGTCCATTGTTTTAGCAACACCCATCTTTTTTGGGTGGGCTAAGCCGGTCCCAGTCAATACTCGCAACCTTAAAAATCCTCGTGTGGATATGTTTTGGATTGCGTTGGCGGGGCCTGTATCAAATATTTTGCTTGCGGTGGTTGGGGCGTTCCTGATCGCGCTGGTTGCGAAATATTTCATGGCGGCCAGTTATGCAAGTGGGCTTATTGAGATTTTGAAAACCTTTATCGTCACGAATTTATTCTTGGCGGTTTTCAATATTCTTCCTCTCCACCCTTTGGATGGTGGAAAAGTGTTGGCTCGTTTTCTGCCAGCGCAAATCAACTACAAATTGGAACAAAACGAACATATCACCAGCATGATTTTGATGGCTTTGGTGTTGACGGGTGTTTTGCGTGTTCTCGCTGTGCCTGTGATCTGGAGCTATAACCAGCTTGTGACTTTGGCTTTGGGAGGTTTTGGGCTATGAGTTCTGAGGTAACTCCTGCAACGACGACAACTCGTAAACTTCGTGTGATGTCTGGAATGCGCGTAACAGGGCGTCTTCATATCGGTCACTATTGGGGCACGTTGCAGAATTGGACCAAACTTCAGGATGAATACGACTGCTTCTTTGGGGCAATGGACTGGCATGGTATGACCACGGCCTACAAATCTCCCAAAGAGATCGCGCCTTGGACTCGGGAAATGATCGCGGAATTTATTGCTTGGGGTGTGGATCCTGAGAAGGTGACATTGTTTGTGCAAAGTCGCGTTCCAGAGCATCTTGAACTCTTTATGATTTTCGCCAATATGATTCCGATGGGATGGCTAGAACGTGTGAACACTTGGAAGGATGCCATCGAAGAAATGAAAGCGAATGACACCCATAATTTGGGTCGCTTCGCCTATCCGGTTTTGCAGGCCGCGGATATTGCGATTTATCGCGCACAAAAAGTTCCCGTGGGAGCTGATCAGATATCCCACTTGGAGTTGGCGCGTGAAATCGTGCGTCGTTTCAATCATCTCTATAAAGCGAAACTTCCCGAGATGTCTCCTCTTTTAACAGAGATTCCGTTGGTTCCAGGTTTGGACGGAAGAAAGATGTCGAAGTCTTACGGAAATACTTTGTATTTAACCGAAGACACTGAAAAAGATCTTAAGAAAAAAGTGAACCTGATGGTGACGGATCCGGCTCGCGTGCGTCGTGAAGACCCGGGGGAGCCGACAAAATGTTCTGTTTATGGATATCACAAACTTTATTCGACCGCAGAGGATCTGCAGTGGGTGGAGGTTGGATGTCGCAATGCTGGAATTGGCTGTGGGGACTGTAAAGGCCGCCTTGCAGCAAATATCGAAAAACTTTCTCAAGGACCTCGAGAAAAGAAAAAAGAATTGTTGAATAATCCAGGTCTGCTTGATTCAATCATCGACGCAGGATGCGAAAAGGCACGCAAGGAAGCTCAAAAGACATTGGAAATAGTGCGTTCTAGTATGAAGTGGTAGAGGGGACCGTCTTTCATGAGTATTACAGTACAGTTGCCTAAATTTGAAGGACCCTTGGGGCTTCTTCTTTATTTAATTCGTAAAGAGGAAATGGATATCATGGATATTAAAATCCATGAGATCACCAAGCAGTACCTTGATTATATCAAGTTGATGAAAGAGCTTGATCTGGAAGTGGCGGGCGAATTTGTCGCCATGGCGTCGACTTTGATTCAAATTAAATCCCGTATGCTTCTGCCTCAGTATGATGAAAACGGGGAAGTTGTTGAGAATGAAGATCCCCGCAAAGAACTTGTACAGAAACTTCTTGAGTACCAAAAGTATCAAGAGGCGGCGAAGCTTCTTTATGAACGTCCCTTGGTGGGGCGTGACGTTTGGTTGCGCGGAAGTCGTGAATCTTTAGATCAAAAAGAAGAAGAGATTGTTCTTGAAGACAATGCTCTTTTTTCTTTGATTTCAAGCTATCGTAAAATGCTTCGTTCCGTGAAAAAGAAAGTTCACCAAGTTGCGGCCAAAGCACAGTCTATTGCTAGCCGTATTTTGGAAATCAAAGATCGTTTGGTTGTGGGGCAAAAAGTCACTTTGATGGATTTGGTTTCTGCGACAGAAGATCGTGCCCGTCAGGTTCTTATTACTTTCTTGTCTTTGTTGGAGCTGGGAAAAATGGGTTTTGTGGGCCTTTACCAGTCAGAGCCTTACTCTGACATCTGGGTGGACCCAAAGAAAGTCATTGAAACGGATGTTTTGGCGCGCGTGGAAGAGTATGACTCTATGAGAGCCGACGAAGTGGCCGCTAAAATGATGGAAGAGTCGAAAAAGATTGAGGCGGATGAAGAGTTTTTATTGGCGGATGCGGAAGATCGTCTGGAAGAAAGTAGCAATCAGCTACAGATGGATCTTGGCGTTGATTTTGTCGAAGAGGCCAATAATGAGGCTGCGACCGATGATGAAATCTTAGCTGCTGAAAATGAACTATTTAAAGATGACGTGACGGAAGTTTAAGAGGGGACCATGTCAGAAGAAAAAGATGAATTGATGAATGAAGAATTAAATCACTCTGAAGTTGATACACAAGAGTCAGAAGAGAATTTTTCTGAATCAGACGTTGAGACTGAGTCCTCTGTGTTCCTTCAAGAAGAAGAGGAATCTGAAGGTTTTCTTCCTGAAGTTAGTGAAGAAGAAGTTGAAAATTTGGAAATGGCATCTGAAGACGAGGTTTCTGTTGAAGGAACTGAGCTTGATAATTTTGACTCTGCGGAGATCGAAGAAGTTGAGTTCGTCGAAGAAGAGCGTCTAGAAAGTATCGTTGAAAGCGTTCTCTTTGCTAGTGATCGTCCTGTGAGTTTGGCTTCTTTAAAACTTCTTTTTAAAGGAACCAATATCCGTGGAGATAAAATCCGCAGAGCTTTAGATCAATTGGCTGTTGAGTACGCCGGGGGCCGTCGTGGTGTAACTTTGGAAGAAGTTCCGGGTGGTTACCAATTGCGTACTAAAATTGACAATATGGAGTTCTTAAAGCGCACTTTGAAAACTCGTCAATTTAAGTTATCTGGACCTGCTTTGGAAGTTCTCTCTATCGTGGCTTACAAGCAACCAACGGTAAAAAGTGAAGTTGATGAGATTCGTGGCGTAGAATCTGGACATTTGCTACGCGCTTTGATGGAAAAGAACCTTGTTTGTTTTGAGGGAAAATCTGAACTTCCAGGTCGTCCTATGCAATATGGAACGACAAAAAAGTTCCTCGAGATTTTCGGTTTGAGAAGTTTAAAAGAGCTTCCAACCTTATCGCAAATTGATGAGCTTCTTCCTGAGGGGATCGACGAAGAGCAAGCCGAAGAAAAACCCACTTTAGCCTCGATCACAGATTCGCTTTCAGAGAACGTGGCATCAGGGTCTTATTCTCAAGGTGAAGAAGAGTTGATGAAAATCCAAGAACAATTGGAAGAAATCACGACAACTACGAATTTCTTTGAGGATGAAAAACGTCGCCAAGCGGAAAAACGCGATCAAGAACGTGCGCAGAATATTCGAGATGCCTTGGCATTTGGTGAACCTGTGTCCACTCGTGATGCAAACTGGTTGAAAAAGTATGATGAGGCTTTGGCGGCAGGCACCACGCTAGTGGCGATTGCGGCAGAGAAAAAAGCAGCCTTTATGAAGCCAGCTTCGACAAATGTTGAAGGTGGTGAACAAATGGAAGCTTCTACGGAAGTGGTCAATGTCGAAGAAGGAGCTGAAGAGATTTCAGACGAAGTTGCAGAGGCGATTGAGGCTTTTGATAACGACGAAGATTTGGAACAGGCTTCTGATGATCAGCTTTTTGCTGATGGCGATGAAGAATCTTCTGAAGACGAAGAATTACCCTTCTTAGGTGAGGCTGACGATATTGATGAAGAAGGCGAGACTTCTGTTTAAGGCTCTGTTAAGCCTTTGGATTGTTTATAATATCTTTACGATGATGGTGATGCCCAATATAGGAGCCTATTTTGGGCGTACCACTTCGAAGTTTATCACTCCCTACGCCAACTCTATCGGACTGAATGCTAGCTGGAATTTCTTTTCTCCAGATCCGGCGCATACAATGTACATTCGTTATATCGTTCGTTACCTCGATACTGAGGGAAATGAAACCAAAGAGCCGGTGGAGGGATTTTTCCCTGCAGAGAAAAATAAAGGCGTCTTGTCGGGGACTCGTAAACGTGAGCTCTATGCTATGCGCTTTATGGTGATAGACCCCAAACGGCTGCGGTTGCTTTTTGGTCCGTGGTTGTGTCGACAGTATCCTGGAGCAACATCTGTTGAGATGGAGCATGTGGTTGAAACGGTGCCGTCTTTGGATCAGGTCGTCACGTTAAAGGATGAGGCGGTTCAGGATTTGTCTCAAGAGCTTCAGTTTACTCGAGAATCCACCTCTTGTGTCGGTGGATCTGATGAGGAGGCTCTATGAAGAAGGTTTGGCAGAAGTGGGATCAGTTTTGGTTTGGTCCGCAGAATCTTCTCGGGCTGGCGTTCATGCGTGTTCTGTTGTGTGGAACCATGTTCTACATGTATCTGGGACGTCTTTCTAATTTAGAGTATTATACCGACAATAGCTGGATTTCGAAGGCAATGGCTTTGGAGGTCATGCAGGATCTTTATCGTCCTCTGTTCTTATGGTGTTTTTGGCCGGACTCTTGGAATCTCTTCATGCACATCTTGTTGGTGGTCTTGTTGGGGGTGCTCACCTTGGGTTTGGGTGGTCGCTGGATTATGTGGCTGGCTTGGGTGATAGATGTCGGCTTTATTCAGCGTAATTATGCTGTGAACTTCGGCGCGGATATTATTGCGGCTCTTTTCTTGTTTTATATGTCGTTCACTCAGTCTTGTGAGCGTTTGAGTCTCTTAAACCTTCTTCGCAAGAGGAGGGACTTTAAAGGTGCTGATACTTTAAGTTCTGTGATGATTCGTATGATGCAGGTTCAGATCTGTGTGATCTATGCTTACACGGGTTGGGAAAAGTTAAAGGGAGGAAGTTGGTGGGATGGCACAGCCCTATGGAGTGTTATGGCCAATCCTCAGATGACGACCATGGACTTTTCGTTTCTGCGCGCCATTCCTTGGGTGATTCCGGTGGTGGCTTATTTGACCATTCTTTTTGAGGTGTACTTTCCAGTGATGGTGGCCTGGCCTAAGACGCGAAATATTTGGCTCTTAATGGGCGTTTTGTTTCACGCCGGCATTGGTATTTTTATGGGATTAGCGCCTTTTGCGACGACTATGGTTTCGACGTACTTCCTCTTTTGGGATCCCCGTGTTTTGGAGCAAAAGGTGGTTTCAGCCTTCGCCAGAGGCACTGGTCCGGTCTAGAGTCTCTAATAGAGATTTTTATGTCTCAAAACTAGACCCTACTTAAAAACTGATTTAGCTCTGTGGTCCCCTCATTTATCCTATAAAAGTGGGGGATCTTTATGAAATCTTCAGCTTTCAGATTGATGGCGGTGTTGGGTTTGTTTTTAGTGGGAACAGCTTGTACTCCCATTGATGGAAACTCCTTGTTGACGAACCAAAAAGATGATCCTTCCGCTTATCAGGTTGATAAAACTCCAAAGTCTGAAGAACTTTATTTAAAAGTTTATAACCCGACAGTGAATACGACCGCAGCCATGTCGAAGGCGGAAATTTCGGGTGAGTGTTATGTCTCGACTTATCCAAAGCATGAGATTGTCGCATTAGAAAATGGATCGGCCTTAGAGATTGTGGATTTGAATACCTCAACGGACGTGAATAGCAACGTGGCAACTTGTAAGAATGGAAAGTTTAATCTTGCGATTAAGACGACGAATTTAGCGGCGGGAGTTCATTCGGTTCGATTTGTATTACAGGCTTATGATGCTGATAATATAGTTGTGACAAATGACGTTCAGGGCGCAAGCGCCATCACACTTACAAAATAAAGTTAAAATCATTCTTAAGTTTGTTTTTTGCTTCCTGGTCCTTCTTTTCGAAGATCAAGGTTTCTTTAAGCTGTAAGTTGCGAATAAATTCAGCCCGTCTTTGCAGGGGTATTTCGTTCCCAGTGACGATGGTGAACGTTGAGTTGAATGGAGTTTTTAGTAAAATTTTTTCTTGATGTTCTGCTGCCGTGAGGGTGTCTAAAACTTCCAGAACAAGGTCTTTATTGGAAGAGGTGGTTGGGATTGCGGCTCCCCAGATTAGCAGGGCGCTGAGTTGGGGCAATGAGGAGTCCTTAGAGTCCTCTAGCAGGGGGCCTTCGAAGGCCTCTTTAAAATCCTTCCGCTGATTCATCTGATCCAGTTGCCGAGTTAGAATTTTCTTTTGATTAACAAGATCTAAAACGCCCTGTTCTTTCCAAAGCTGAAAATGTTTTAAAAGAAGATCTTCGTCAGCAAGAAGAAAGAGAATGGTTTCTTTCTTGTTTTTAAGGAAGTCCGTAAAGGGTTCATTGTTGGGTGTGGTGATTCCCGTCTTCATCCAATAAAAAGGTAAAAAATAGAACCCCTCTTGGGATTGAGTTCCCAGAAAATCGGAAGAGACTCTTTGTTGAAGTTCTTTTCGATGGCCGGCAATGTCTGCCAAGAGTCCTTGGCGGGCCAAGGTTTGTGCCCAGAATGAGGGAAGGAAAATTAAGTCAACGCCTGGGCTGGCAACAGTATTAGCTAAGATCGCATCCCAGTCGCGGGTAACGGTGACAGAGAATTTAACATGAAGTTCTTCTTCAAGTTCTTCGCGAAGTTCCGTGGGGAAGAAGATTTCATCTGTGGTCAAAATCTGAATTTTTTGAGGACTGGAAAAATAGCTTCGAGAAAGACCTTGGGGTAGGACTCCGTGAAGAAATCCCACCCCCATACAAACTAGAAAAAAGAAAACCCAGAAAAAAGTATTTTTCACCTAGAAGGCTTCGTCAAAGGCAACAGCCCCGCTGACACCTACTTGGTAAGCGGAAACTCTTCTTTCAAAGAAGTTTGCTAGCTCTTGCATGTCTTGAAGTTCCATGAATGAGAACGGATTCTTCACGTTGTAGCGAGGAGCGATATTCAAGCTTTCAAGGCGTTGGTCTGCGCAATACTCAAGATACTGTCTCATGTCTTTAGGAGAAAGACCGGCTACGCCCAAGTGAAGAACATCGTTTGCAAATTCCATCTCACACTCAATAGCGTCTTCAAGCATTTGAGTGACCATGTCTTCCATTTGAGAGTTGAAAAGATCTGGTTCTTCTTTGCGAGCTGTCTTGATAACTTCCATGGCAAATGTCATATGCATGGATTCATCGCGGAAAACCCAGTTTGTTCCTGAAGCTAGACCTGCCAAAAGACCTTTGGAACGCAAGAAGTAAACGTAAGCAAAAGCCGCATAGAAGAACAAACCTTCCACGCACGTTGCAAAACAGATTAGGTTCATCAAGAAGCGGCGACGATCTTCTTTTGTTTTAAGAGTGTCGAGCGTGTTGATAGAGTCGATCCATTTAAAGCAGAAATCGGCCTTCTTTTTGATAGAAGGAATGTTCTCGATGGCAGCAAAAGCTTCAGCTCTTTCATCGGGATTCGGAATATAGGTATCAAGCAATGTGAGGTAGAACTGCACGTGCAGAGCTTCTTCATAAAGCTGACGTGATAAGTACATGCGTCCCTCAGGGGAGTTGACGTGTTTGTAGAGGTTCAACACAAGGTTGTTCCCAACGATAGAGTCACCAGTAGCAAAGAAAGCCACCAAACGAGAAATCAAATGTCTTTCAGCGGGAGTGAGCTTCGTGTGAAGATCAACAAGGTCTGTTGAAAAATCCACTTCATCAACAGTCCATGTGTTTTTGATGCCGTTTTTATACATTTCATAGAAAACGGGGTATTTCATAGGGCGCAAAGTTAAATCAAAGCCAGGATCTAGAATCATAAAAATCTCCAAAAAGTAAAAACGTCCTTAATTCGTCCAAGGCCCCGAAAGGCCTTGGTTCCGGGCACTATTGGCAAGCTTCGCAAGCTTCTGGATTTTCCAAAGAGCAAGCGATCACTTCAGCGTCAGTGTATGTTTTAGCGGGAGCAGCTTCTTGGGCTGTTGCTACGGGAGCCGCTGGTGCCGCGTCCATGCTGTTGCCGGAAGCGTTTGTGATCCCTGCAAAGCCACTTGTGCCTTTCACAGTCGTTTTTGCAATCTTAGTTGCTGGACGTGAACGCAAGTAATAAGTTGTTTTCACACCCTTCTTCCATGCGTACATGTACATTGAAGAAACTTTGCCGATTGTCGGGCTTTCCATGAACAAGTTCAAGGATTGCGCCTGGTCGATGTAAGCACCGCGATCTGCGGCCATATCGATCAAAGACTTCATCGGGATTTCCCAAACTGTGCGATACAATTCTTTCAATTGAGGAGGAATAGCAGCCACGTCTTGGATAGAGCCATCGTGCATTTTGATTTCATTGCGAAGGTCTTCATTCCAAAGGCTTAAAGCTTTCAAATCAGAAACCAAGTACTTATTGATCTGCATGAATTCACCCGAAAGTGTTTCACGTTTGAACAAGTTAGAAACTTGAGGTTCGATAGCTTCGTAACATCCGACGATAGAAGCAATTGTCGCTGTAGGAGCAATGGCAATCATCAAAGAGTTTCTTAAACCGTGTTTTTTAATGCGTTCTTTGAGTTTTTCAAAGCGCTCTGGTTGCGAAGGCGTTACTCCCCAAAGGTCGTATTGCAACAAACCTTTGGCAGCCTTTGTTTGCTCATAAGCGCCGTGAGGTCCGTGCTTTTCCGCCAACTCGCAAGAAGTAAGAAGAGCATTGTAGTAAATCTCTTCTTGGATCTTTGCTGACAAATCACGAGCCGCCGCCGAGTCAAAAGGAAGTTTCAATTGGAAGAATGCATCCTGTAAACCCATAACGCCCAAACCAACAGGACGCCATTTGTGGTTAGAGTCCTCTGCTGTTTGGATAGGGTAGAAGTTGATGTCAACAACGCGATCCAAATACTTCACTGCTGTACGAACGGATTGCGCTAGTTTTTCAAAGTTAAACTGACCGTTTTCAATGTGGCGACCCAAGTTGACAGAGCCTAGGTTGCAAACAGCCGTTTCCTTGTTGGAGGTGACTTCCAAAATCTCTGTGCAGAGATTTGAAAGATGAATCACATTTCCAGCCTCACCAGTTTGGTTGGCCTTCATGTTTGCGGCATCTTTAAAAGTCATCCAGCCGTTACCAGTTTGCGCCAATGTTTTCATCATGCGCGAATAAAGGTCGCGGGCTTTGATTTGTTTAACATAAAGTTTGTTAGCTTCCGCTTCCGCGTAAGCCGCTTCAAACTCAGGGCCGTAGGTATCAACAAAGTGCGGGACTGTGCGAGGGTCGAACAAAGACCACATACCATCTGTTTCGACGCGCTTCATGAATAAATCAGGCACCCAGTTGGCCAAATTCAGATTGTGAGTGCGCTTAGCCTCATCCCCTGTATTGTCGCGAAGTTCAAGGAACTCTTCAATGTCCGCATGCCAAGTCTCAAGATAGACGCATGCCGCCCCTTTACGTTTTCCTCCTTGGTTTACAGCCGCAACGGAAGAATCCATGGTTTTAAGCCAAGGAATGATGCCGTTGGAGTGCCCATTCGTCCCTTTGATCAAGGATCCACGTGAGCGAACGCGAGAGTAGGCAACACCGATACCGCCTGCGAATTTTGAAAGAAGGGCGATGTCTGTGTATTTGTCATAGATAGCTCTTAAATCGTCTTCAGGGGAGTCGAGGAGATAACAAGAAGACATTTGAGGGCGGGTGGTTCCAGAGTTGAACAACGTGGGCGTAGAAGCCATGTAGTCGTGAGAGGAGATCAAACGGTAGAACTCAATAGCTTCTTCAACAGTCTGTGCTAAACCGCAAGCCACGCGCATAAAGAAGTATTGAGGTGTCTCAAAAACTTGGCGGGAAGTTGGGTTTTTAAGAAGGTAACGATCGTAAACGGTTCTAAGCCCGAAATATTCAAAGCGATCCGTGCGGTAAGGCTCAATAGCCGCACAAAGAGCGGCTTTGTTAGCCTCTACGAACTTATAAGTCGTTTCAGACAAAAGACCCGCAGAGTATCCGAAAGAAACGGAATCGGCGAAAGATTGGATTTTTTGAGAGCGAACTTCTTCGTCGATGTAGATAGAAAGAAGACGGGCCGCCAAACGAGAATATTCAGGTTCTTCGCCGATAAGCAAAGACGCTGTTTGAATACAAAGATTATCAAGCTCGTTTGTTGTCGCTCCATCATAAAGGCCGCTAATAGCTTTCGTAGCAACGCGAAGTGGATCTACTTGCGTAAGTCCCTGGCAGTTTCTAGTTACGCGCTCAACGATCTTCGTGACGTCGACCGGTTCTAGTGTGCCATCCCTTTTTTTAACTCTCATGATGTGAGCTGTTGTTTCCAACATGTTGTGTCCCCTCTGCCCCGTTCCGTTTGGGCAAAAAAATCCCCGCCCCGATTTTTCACCCCTCGTAAAAAATCAGGCCGTGGTTTAATATATAAATGTGTGTTATTTGAGAGACTGAGTTGCTAATTCTTAGCTGTTGGTCCTGTTGAACCCCCTTTAGTTGCCGTCAGATTCTCTTTCAGCAGACCCCTATATCTAGGGGTGTCTTCTAGGTGCCTTGTCCATAAGGCGGGTATCGGTCTCAATTCCAACTGTGTAATTCTTTCGCCCAAGTTGCAAGAATATTTTTGAACATAACGCTTATTTTTTTGTGACATTGCTCATCAATTAAGCAGCTTTGGTGATCTACTTGACTTGAATATGCTGCAAACAAAACTAGCAAGACTTTGTTATTTTACCTCGTAAAACTAAAGTCTAGCTTTGAAAGTCTGTTTTTAGCTGTTTTGAACGGGATTTTTCCTGTACAGATCTTACACGATCTTAAATTGTGCAAAAACTAAGCATGAACAGAAGGCAAGGGCACGGACTTTTGCTGCAAAAATGTTTGCGCTGAAAGCTCTTCTTCGTTTTGTGCGCGATAGTTTTGTGATTGATAGGATTTTTTCGCGCGCAGATGGTCGATGATGTATTGGTGGGTGCCCATTTTATCTTTTGTCCACTCTGGGGCGACAAGTTCTTCCCAGCGAGAAGAGTAAGCCGCCAAACGATGAAGAGCAAAACGAGGCGAAAGGTGCTGTAAAAACAACTCCACACGGTGGGCGTAGGTCTCCCGATCAATCGGTGCAAACTCTCCACGGTGATAGATCTCTTCCAAAGGGGTTTGTTTTAAGACGTGGAGATTGTGAAGCTTCACGTTGGTGATCGGCAGAGTATTCACGATTTCAGCCGTCTTAATAATATGCTCATCAGTTTCTCCGGGGTTTCCAAAGATCAGATGAATCCCCAGATCAACGTTCGTATTTTCGGCAATTTTATGAATAGCTTCAAGAGAGGCTTCGGCCGTATGGCCTCGCCGCATGAACTCAAGTTGATCGTTAAAGAAACTCTGCACACCCAGTTCTACCGCAACAAAGGATTTTTCATGATACTCTTGCCATAAATCAAGGACCGCCTTCGATAGACAATCGGGACGCGTTCCCACGGTGAATCCTTTGACCCAAGGATAAGAAAGGGCCACATCAAAATTATGGCGAAGAGCGGAGACTTTAGTGAAAGTGTTCGTATAAGCCTGAAAGTAGATCAAAAAGGCCTTGGCTTTATAGCGAGCGCTGACTTGAGATTGATATTTCTCAATCTGGGTTCGTAACTCCATCGAAAGGCTTTCGGCGTTCGCGGCAGATCCCCAGACGTCACAAAAAACGCAGGTCTGCATTCCCTTGAGGCCACGACGATTTGGACAATCATCGACGACAGAGACGGGGATCTTGTAGACCTTTTCTCCAAAGAGCTTATTGTAGTGCTCACTGATTGTATGATAGGGAAGTCCTAACCAGCCTTTTTCCATAGGCACGTTATAAATTTCTTTTGCGGGAAGTCAATCAAATGAAGTCTTGGAGTGACATTGGATTTGAAATTGAGATTACCGGGGATCAAAGTCCCAGTCTGCGTATGTTGAAGTCTTTAGACCCCGCAAAAGAACGAGGAGAGTCCATGCATCACTCTGGTGGGGCTTGCGAGGAAACCTTACTGATCTATGGTGAGCCTATCCGCCAAGTTTTAGAAAACATAGAGAAGCCTCATTTTTTGATTGTCGGGTTGGGGTTGGGGTATATTGAGCTTGTTATCGCCAGAGAGGCCCTGTTGCAGGGGAAGTCCTCAAATCAAGTAGGTCTTATTACAAGTTATGAAAGTGTGCCGGAACTGCGGGAGTTTTTTTATAACTGGCTTCATGGGCGATGCGAGAATCTTTCTGCCGAGGTTGTTGAGACCTACGAGAAGGTCCTCTTTCATGTTTTAAAAGGCACAGCTCTGCACTCTGAAGCGCTTAAAGATTTTCTGCGTCAGCACTTTCTTAATCTAGGTGATATTCACTCGGAACTCTCATCAGAAGTGCGTCTGGAGTCGAGATATCATTGTATTCTTTATGATGCCTTCAGCTCTAAAACCTCACCCTTTTTGTGGGAGGAAGAGTTTCTTGCTCGTCTCTTGCGTGAGGGGAGTGCGGACAAAAGTCTATTGTCAACCTATGCGTGCAAGGGGAGTCTGAAGCGAGCCCTAAGGCGTGAGGGCTTTGAAGTTGTGGTTCGGGACGGTTTTCAAGGTAAAAGAAACTCCACCTTGGGGATTAAAAATCTGGGATAGTCTTTAGGCCCGAGACGGTTGAAATCTCTTGCTAATTTAAAGTTAAAAAAGTTTACTTAAGTATGCAAATTTTTTTGAACGTCATGGTGCTTTTGCTTTTTCTTTCTTTTGCAGATGCGAAGGTTTTGAAACTTTCCAGCATCCCGATTCCCTTGATGGTCGAGGATGCAAATAATGGGCTTTTCATTCAGTTAACAAAAGAGATCGCCAAAAGAAATGGCTATGAATTGGATATTTTGGTCCAACCTCCAGGATAAGCTCTTTTGGCTTTTTCAACCAAT
>JANJTG010000518.1 GCA_024711265.1 Bdellovibrio sp.
GCGACGTCGAGGTCTCGCTCCGCCTCGAGGCCGGCGCGCTCATCGAGGACCTGTGGAGCGTCTCGCACCGCCTCCAGGTGGACCGGCCCGGCGCACGGCAGGCGACGCTCTCGCTCGACGCGCAGGACACGGTGCCCAACAAGGACCTCATCGTGCGGTGGCGCGTCTCCGGCGCCGGGCCGCGCGCGGGCGTGGTCGCCGAGGGCGGCGCCTTCGCGCTGATGCTGGCGCCGGAGCCGGCCGGCGCGCACGCCCCGGTCTCCCCGAAGGAGCTGGTCTTCCTCATCGACACCTCCTGCTCGATGAACGGGCCGCCGCTGGCCGCCGCCAAGCGCGCCATGGGCCAGGCGCTCCGCCGCGCGAGCGAGGGTGACACCTTCATGCTCATCGACTTCGCCGAGCGCGCGCGGGTGTTCCACCCCGAGCCGCTGCGCGCGTCGGGCGCCAACGTGGCGCGGGCGCTGGCCTACCTCGACGCGCTCCCTGCGGGCGGCAGCACCAACCAGCTCGCCGGGCTGCGCAAGGCCTTCGAGCGGCCAGAGGACCCGGAGCGGGTGCGCCTCGTGCTGCTCCTCACCGACGGCTTCATCGGCAACGAAGACGAGGTGCTGGCGACGGCGCGCACGCTGCGGGGGAACGCCCGCGTCTTCGGCCTCGGCGTCGGCTCGTCGGTGAACCACTTCCTCCTCTCGCGCCTGTCGGAGGAGGGCCGCGGCTTCTACCAGTTCGTTCGCCCCGACGAGGACGCGAGCGGCGCCGTGGAGCGCTTCGTGCGCCGCACCGCGCGCCCGCTCGTCACCGACGTCACCATCGACTGGGGCGGCCTGCCGGTGGCCGACGTGACGCCGGAGGCCGTGCCGGACCTCTTCGACGCGCAGCCGCTCGCGGTCTACGGCCGCTACCGCGGGGCCGCCGAGGGCACGGTGGTGGTGCGCGGGCGGCGAGCCGGCGTGCCGGTGCGCTACGAGGTGCCGGTGAAGCTCCCCGAGGCGCACCTCGGGGGCCGGGCGCTCGCCACCACGTGGGCGCGGCAGCAAGTGGAGCGCCTCTCGGCCCAGGCGCGGCGCGGTGAGTCGGCGGAGCTGGTCGCCGCCATCACCGCCCTGGGCCTCGAGCACCACCTCGTCACGAAGTACACCTCCCTCGTCGCCGTCGAGGAGCACGCGGTCACCGGCGTCGCGGCGCGCACCGTGGTGGAGCCCGCGCTCCCCGTGGACCAGGCGGCGCAGGCGGGGAAGCTGGGCGCGATGCTCGGCTCGTCGTTCGGCGACGTGCTCGGCGCCGGCGGGCTGGGCCTCTCGGGCGTCGGCGCGGGC